>JASHPM010000536.1 GCA_030038115.1 Acidobacteriaceae bacterium
TTTTCGGTTGTTCCAGACTGGCAATAAGCCCTGATTTCGCGCATCAGAGGCTGTTGCCGATGGTGTTGAACTCGTTCGAGATTTTGTTGCCGAGACCCTTTATTGCGGTGATCGCAGCAACTGCCACCAGGGCCGCGATCAGTGCGTACTCGATCAGATCCTGGCCCGTTTCATCGCTCAGAAAAACTCTCAGGAGCCGCGATGAGCGGTTCATTTTGTCCTCCCTGTTGCCTGCGGCGGAACTGCTTCGCTGAACTTCGACGAATGCGCCCACTGCTGTCGTTGTCGTTGTTGTCATCTTGCGGCCGCTCGTTCTGCGCCGCAATCCACTGGAGGTGTTATCGGTTGCCACTTTCGTTGTCGCATCCGACGAACAGCCGGAGACGCGAGCGAGAAGTTCGATCCAGTGCGGTCACAGGAGAGAAGGGACCGCGTAAAAGAACGCTTCAGTAAACGTCCCAGGCCGGTCAGACTTTCTTGCCGATTGTGTTGTAGTTTTTCGTGAGTTTCTTTTCGAAGTCATGCAGCGCCGCGGGAGCGGCGAGAGCGAGCAGTGCAGCGACCAAAACATGCTCGATGGTGCTGTCGGCAGCTTCGCTGCGCAGGAAGCTGAGCACACAATGTCGAGTAATCTTCATGCGGATTCTGGTTCCGGGTGTTGAGTGTCTCCTGCACAGCTGGCGAAAAGAGCGATCAGCAATCGAAGTGCACGCCATGAGAACCAGAGGTAACCTAGCCCTCGCACAGAAGCTATGACTCGTCAGTACTAAAGCGATAGCTCGTTGGAAGTAGTGTCCCCAGCCGCGGCCCGCGAGAGGATATCGCTCAAGATAATCCCTGTCGCGAACGTTATCTGCCGAGTTAATCCCACCTTCGTGGGAGCCATGAACGGGGGTGTTATTCGGTCTCGCAGGTGCGTGCTATCGACGATCAGAGGATGCGCCCCGATCATGATGAGGGGCTGTTCCGCAGCACATTTTCCCCGATAAGTTCCACTCACGGCGCGAGATGAGGGTTGGCCTGTCGCCGTGGAGCAGGTTAGGCGCCTGGTGCTCGCGCACCGGCGATCAACATTGAGGGCAGAGGAGCATCGCATTGCAGGTATCCCAGACGAATCCGGCACGTTCAGATCAGGCCGCACGGGCAGTGCTGATCGGACTGTTGTGCGCGGTGTCGGCATTCATTTGTCTGCGCGGTGCGACCGGGGCAATCGCGGATCCGGATATCGGCTGGCAGCTACGCACCGGCGAGTGGATTGTGCAGCACCATGCGTTTCCTCATACCGATCCGTTCTCTCGCGTGGATGGAGGGAGCCCGTGGCAGGCCTATAGCTGGCTGTTCGATCTGATCGTGCTGAAGCTGTACGCATGGATGAATCTGCGGGGGCTGTTGATCTTTACAGCGGCGATGATGGCGCTGATTGCGGCGGCGGTCTATCACATGACGAGCCGACTGCAGGGTGACTTTACACAGCGCGCCGTGCTGACCATCGCGGTGATGTTTTGTCTTTCGCGCCTGAGCACGCCCAGGCCCTGGTTGTTCACGATTCTGTTTTTCGCTCTGGAAATGAACATCCTGATGCACGCGCGCCGGACGGGAAAGAGCCGCGAACTGCTGTGGCTGCCTGTACTGTTCGCGCTGTGGGCCAACGTGCACATTCAGTTTATCGATGGATTGCTGGTACTGGGCATTGCGGCCGTCGAGCCGCTGCTGGAGCGGTGGTGGAAGCCAGGAACGCAGGGCGTGCCGGCGCGGAAGCTGTGGCTGACCCTGGGTGCATGCATCGCCGCGGCGTGCCTCAATCCGTACGGACCAGGGATTTACAAAATCGCGTGGCAGCTGGGATCGCAGCAGGGAGTGCTGGACACGGTGAGCGAGATGATGGCGCT
The DNA here is from genome assembly GCA_030038115.1 of Acidobacteriaceae bacterium. GTDB lineage: Bacteria > Acidobacteriota > Terriglobia > Terriglobales > Acidobacteriaceae > Palsa-343. The sequence goes on from JASHPM010000536.1 coordinate 1,890, forward strand.
GCCGTTTCGCACCATGGGCGATTTTGTTTTGCTGTTTCTGGCGCTGGCCGCGGCCGGGGTGCTGTTCCGCTATCGCCGGCTGGCTCCCTTCGAGACGCTGATGCTGGCCATGGCGGCGGTGCTTTCGTTCCGCTCGCGGCGCGATCTGTGGGTGATGGCGATTACGGCGGGGGCGATTCTGGCCGCCGGCCTGCCGGTGCGCCCGGAACGGGAAGACAAGAAAAATCTGCCTGTGTGGGCCGTCGCTTTCAGCTGCGCAACCGCGGTCCTGGTGTTTGTCGCGAGCGCCGTGCTTCTGCACCTCAACAACGGCCGGCTTCAGGAAATGCTGGCGGAAAAAATGCCGGTGCAGGCAGTGGAGGTCGTGAAAGAGCGCCACTACACAGGGGCTCTCTTCAACAACTACGACTGGGGAGGATTCCTGATCTGGAATCTTCGCGAGCCGGTGAGCATCGATGGACGAGCGGCGCTCTATGGCGACAAGGCGATCGGCCGATCGCGCGACACGTGGGGGGGCGGGGCGAAGTGGGCATCGGACCCGGATTTGCAGTCCGCCGGCGTTGTCATTGCTCCGGAGGGGGCGGCGCTGACGCAGCTGCTGCGTACCGATACCCGATTCGAGTTGACCTACGAAGACAAGGTAGCGGCGGTTTTTGTGGCGCGCAAGGATCTGAAGAACGGGGAGAACAACCTGGCTGAGCTCAAGGGGGCGAGCGGCGGGGGTTCCGGGAGGCAGCTCCCGTGAGAGAACGCAAAGATCTGCAAGAGGAGAAAGCGATGAGGAATACGAGGCCAAAACAGAGTGAGGCGGTCCAGCAAAGGGAGTGGGCACGTTCCCTTGCCGCGCGGTTGCATGACCTGGCAGTTTCCCAGGACAGCGGGTCGTCCCTGGTGGAAATGGCGATCGTGACGCCCATGATGTTGCTTCTGGTGACCGGCATTTTTATGTTCGGGATCGCACTGAACAACGACCTGGTGCTCACGAATGCAGTAACCCAGGGCGCGCAGCTGGTGAGCGTGAGCCGGGGAACCACGAGCGATCCGTGCGCCACAGCGGTCACAGCAGTCGAGAATGCGGCGCCGACTCTGACCACGACAAGCCTCGCGTTCACCGTGACGATAAATGGGACAGCGCACACGGGAACGTCGTGCACCAGCGCGACACTGACTGCCGGCGATTACATCACGCTCAACGTGACCTATCCGGTCACGGTCAGCCCGTTTAGCTGGTCTTCAAAGACCTACACACTGTCGGCAACGACGACAGAAATTATCGAATAACCACTGGAGCCTGAATATGAAACACAGAAACAAGAGGACATTCGCCAGCCTGCTGAAGGACGATAGCGGGCAGATTCTGCCCTGGGTCACAGTGATGCTGGTCGCTCTTATGGGGGTGACCGCCATCGTGGTCGACCTGGGGCATGCCATGATCTGCGAGAACGAGCTGCAGGCCGGGACCAACGCTGCGGCTTTGGCCGGCGCCCAGGCGCTGCCGGACGGTGACTACAATACAATCGCGACGAGCTACAGCTCAAAAACGGGAGAATACAACGCCAATGCCGGCAATCTCCCGGGCGTCGCAACGACCGTAACCGGAAAATGCCTCACCACGGTGGAGAACTGGGGAATTCCCTGCTCATCGCCCGCGAATGTTAACGCGGTTCTGGTGAATCAGACGGTGTCGATTCCTACCTACTTCGCGCAGGTGCTCGGCATTAGCACGATCAACCTTTCGGCGTCCGCCATGGCCGCGGAGAGAGGATCGCTGGCCACCCCCTATAACGTGGCCATCATCGTCGATACGACCGCGTCAATGAACGACACCGACAGTGACAGCCAGTGCAACAGCACGCGCATCGCCTGTTCTCTGGCCGGTATTCAGACTCTGCTCGAGAATATGGCGCCCTGCTCCTACACGCTTTCATCGTGCGGGTCGGTCACAGACGGGACGAATGGCGCCGGTAATGTTGCTAACGGGGTCGACCATGTCTCGCTGTTTACGTTCCCGAATGGAACCCAGACCACCATGCCGGACGACTACGGCTGCGACGGCACGAATCCAACCATCGAGCCGTATACATTTCCAACCGCCGGCGCAAGCAGCTACGCTCCGGGCAGCTCAACAGCCACCTATGAGGTGGTGAACTTTTCCTCCGATTTCAAGACCTCAGCCGGTACCAGCTCGCTGAGCAGCAGTTCCAACATTGTGAAGTCGGTGGGCGGGAAAAGCGGCTGCACCGCCATGGGAGCCCCGGGCGGCGAAGGAACCTATTATGCGGGCGTCATCTATGCGGCGCAGGCATCGCTGGTGGCCGAGCAGGTGACCTACCCGGGCGCCAGCAACGTGATCATCATGATCAGTGACGGCGATGCCAACGACACTACGGACGGCATGAGCGGAACGTCGTCCACAACAGGAGCCTATCCATCCGATGTGGATGAGTGCAACCAGGCGGTGGCCGCGGCCCACGCCGCTGCAACCGCGGGAACGCGAATCTATGCGGTTGCTTACGGCTCGGAATCTTCGGGGTGCACGGACTCCTCGGGCAAGGGCGAAACAGCGGCGATGACCGTCAGTGGCTGGACCTATTTGGCGAACATCACTCCCTGCCAAACCATGGAGAACATCGCGTCCTCTGCCGCGTATTTCTACTCCGATTACACGCAAAGCGGCTCCGGTACCGATACCACCTGCGTCGGCAGCGCTACATCGACGACGAATCTGAACCAGATTTTCACGGACATTGCGGGCACGCTCACCACGTCCCGGCTGGTCCCTCTCGGAACCACCTAATGCCAGGGCTCATTATCTGACCAGTTGAAGCGGCGTTCCTGCACGACCACGATTGGACAGGATGTATGAGCCGGCATGCAATAGCCGGGACCGTCAACCTCGGAAGCTGTCACGCAGCAGTAAACGAGAACGCTGCGGCGCGGTAGCTTCCCTCCGTCGCCTTACGGCGTGTGTCGTTCACCGGAGGCCGATCGCGCTTCGCCTCAACTTGTCTTGACAACCGCCACGCCCATCGGGAGAATGACATCTTTGCGCGATTCGCTCTGGGGTACGGTGTACCTCGTTGCGGAATGCCGCGGACCGAGATGGGTATTGCCGATCGCTTCCGAATCGAGGGAAAGACGGCCCTGGTGACGGGTGCGGCCAGCGGTCTGGGCGCGGCCATTGCGCTGGCGCTGGCGGACGCTGGAGCGGCAGTGGCGTGCCACGGCAATCGGCGGCCCGCAGAGGAGACCGCGGGGCGGATCCGGGCGCTGGGGCGCGAGGCGCGCAGCTTTTCGGCCGATTTGAGCACGGAAGATGGCGCCGACCGGCTCTTCTCCAGCGTCGTCGTCGCCATGGGCGCTCCGGACATTCTGGTGAACAATGCGGGGACCATTCACCGCGAAACCGCCGAGGATCATGATCTGGACGCATGGAAGCAGGTGCTGCAGGTGAACCTGACCAGCGCATTTCAACTCTGCCAGCTGGCGGGGCGGGAGATGCTGAAGAGGCGGCAGGGGAAGATCATCAACATCGCATCCGTAATGTCGTTCCAGGGCGGGATTCGGATCGCAGCCTATGTTGCGTCGAAGGGCGGCATCGCGCAAATGACTAAAGCGCTGGCCAATGAATGGGCGCCGCGCAATGTTCAGGTGAACGCCGTCGCGCCGGGATATTTTCGGACGGAAAACACCGGCGCGCTGCAGAAGGATGAGACGCGGAATCGGCAGATCCTCGAGCGCATCCCGGCGGGCCGGTGGGGTGAGCCGGAAGACCTGGCCGGGGCCGCGGTGTTTCTGGCTTCGCCGGCCAGCGATTATGTAACTGGCACGGTGCTGGTTGTGGATGGCGGGTGGTTGGCGCGGTAGGGTTGCGGTCATGATGCGACGGAAAACGAAAACGGGAGAAACGCAAACCTCGACACGCGAGGAGAAAACCAGGGCAGCGGATCCGTATCAGCTGCAGAGCCTCGATCGCGCCGTGGCGGTTCTGGATTTGCTGGGCGAAAGCGAGGGGCCGTTGGGTCTGGCGGATGTGTGCGAGCGCATGGCGCTGCACAAAAGCACGGCGCATCGGGCGCTGATGGTGCTGGAACGCTGCGGGCTGATCGAGCGCACGCCGGAGAACCGGTTTCACCTTGGGTTGAAGCTCTATGACCTGGGCAGCCGCGCCGTCGAGCAGATCGATCTACGCGCGCGCGTGCATCCGTGGTTTCGCCGGCTTTCGGCGCAGGTGGGCGAGACGATACACCTGGGGGTGCTGCAGAAGACGTCCGTGGTGTATCTGGACAAAGTGGAACCGAACAACCGCCGCGTGTGGCTGGCCTCGCGGATTGGGGCGTCGAACCCGGTGTACTGCACGGCGATGGGGAAGGCCATGCTGGCGTTTTTGCCGGCGGAGGAGGCGGCGGAGATCATCGGCAAGATTCGCTTCGTTCGCTATACACGCCGGACGCTGATGACGCCGGAGGCGCTGATGCGCTCGCTCGACCGCGTGCGCCGGCGCGGCTATGCCATCGACGACGAGGAAGTGGAGGATGGAGTGCGCTGCATCGGCGCGCCGATTCTGAGCGAGAGCGGGCACCCGATGGCCGCGGTCAGCGTTTCCGGGCCGACATCGAGGATCACGCAGCAGAGCGTGCCGGGGATCGCGGAGCATCTGCTACGGTGTTGCCGGGAGATTTCCGCGTCGCTGGGCGTGCGCGAGCGGAAAAAGCCGCAGACGGCGTCGCCGTTCCTGCAGCATTACGCCTGACCAGGGTACAGGTTACAGGTTGCAGGTTACAGGTGACAGGTGACAGGTGCTGATCCAGACCCGTGACCTGCAACCCACAACCTGCAATCTGTAACCTGCAACCTGCAACCTGTAACCTGCGATCAGGGTTCGTGAATCTTGATGACGACGGCGCTGTAGACAGCGCCCGGCGCAAGGATCAACTGGTGGGGTGTGCCGGCGCGGATGGTGAGGACGTCGCCGGGATGGATCTTCCGGGACTGGCCGCCGTCGATCCTGGAGCCGTGGGTTTCGCCGTCGTCTCCCGTTTTGCCATCGACCACGGCGCCGCCGGTGATGAGCGTGGCGCTGCCTTGCTCGACGGTCATCACATCGTCCCAGTGCGCGTGGACTTCGGCGCCGCCGCTGATGGTCCGGACGGAGAGCTGGATTTTGTAACTGCCGTAGTCGGCAAGGGTCGCGCCGTTCGAGCCTCTTTCTCCCGCGCCAGGCATGATCTGGTTGAGCCGCGCATGGAGATCCGAGACCGGAAAGACAGCGGCGGGCGGCGGCGCGGTTTGCGCAGAGGCAGAGAGCGTGAGCGCGGCAACGGCTAACAGAATGGGTTTCATCGCGGCTCCTTATTCAGCGATTTCACCGCAGGCTATCGAGCGGGGCGGGATCCATGTCGGCGTAGTCCTGGTTTTCGCCGCCCATGCCCCAGCAAAAACTAT
>JASHPM010000537.1 GCA_030038115.1 Acidobacteriaceae bacterium
ACGGCGTCCTCCACCGCGCCCGGCCTGACCATGAACACCGGAGACGCGAGTGACTGGACGGTGTGCGCGACTGCAAGCCTCGGCAGCGCGGGTGTTCCCACGGCCGGCACAGGCACCCTGCGCGATGCCAACCGCACCGGAACGAGTTCGAGCGACATCGCCGGAGCCATGGTGGACAACACCGCTGCCGCGGCGGGCAGCGTCGCGTGCAGCGACACCACGAGCTCCGATCCATGGGCGGCAACGGGAATCGAGCTGCGCTCGGTGGCGCCGGAGACTTACATCTGGCCGGACTGCGACACCGCGCATCCGTGCGTGGTGCACCACATCGACACGGTGGCGGCGGGAACGGCGGAGAACGAGGTGCCCAATGGCTTCAAACTTACGACGGTGCCCAGTTCGCCGGGGAATCTGCTGACCCTGACCATCACTCATGTCAGCAGCAAAACCGTCGCCGTCAGCGACAACAACAGTGGCAACTGGCAATCGGCGGTGACCACGACGAATGCGGAAGACCAGATCGAGACACAACTGTTCTACATCTGCGGAGCGGCTGCGGGGACCAACGTCATCACCATCACGCTGAGCGTGCCGCCCGCCCCGGGCGAGGTGCTGCAGTTCTCTTACAGCGAAGTCAGCGGCATTGCGGCGTCGGGGTGTCTGGACGGGGCGACAGGCGCCAACGGCTTAACCGGAGACCTGCAGCCGGGTTCGATCACAACCAGCGCGGGCGGCGACCTGATCTATAACTTCGGGGAAGAGAGTTACAACTATCCGGAGGAAGATAATCCTGTTGGCTGGGTGATGCCGGACGATAACTCGGCGCTGCTGATGGAAAACGACTGGGATAAGTTTGCCAGCCAGGTGTCGGTCCAGGCCGCGCAGGGCGCATACAATCCCACACTCTATGAGAATGCCGATCTCAACAACCGCAACTGGAATTCGGTGGCGGCAGCGTTCAAGGCATCGGCCGGGGCGGGCACGCAGCCCACCGGGATCCACATCACGCGGGTGATGCATTATTACAATCCACCGCTCCCGCTGACTCCGGCCTGGATTGCGTACCCTTCCAGCGGCAATGCGGTTGTCATCTCCAGCGCCTATCCCTCCAGCGGCTACGAGGGAGACATGACGGACGTGGCGGACAATCAGGGCGACACCTGGACGCGCACACCCTTCACCATAGCCAATGACGACCCGCAGATTTACTCCACCTGTCTCGGTGCCGCGGCGGGCAGCCGCGATTTGACCATCGACTGGCTGCCCGACACCGGCACCACGCACATGATTGTTTATGACGTCGCCGGAGCGAAAACCAGCGGCGGGTCGACCGGATGCGTTGGGGCGACCGTCAACTCCCAGTATGGAAACCAGCCATCGAGCGCCAATGCCAGTATCCTCGGCGCTCCGGTCATTACTCCGGAGTCCTCCAACAGCGCCATCATCGTTGTCAACATGATGGGTATCGGCCCGCCCTCCGGAACCCTAACGCCCGGCGTCGTGTTCGTTTCCATCTGGGCCACGGGCATGACGGATGCGACGGACTGGGATTCGGGCGACTGCTATGGGTACATCTACACCACCTCGACCAGCCCTGTCTCCTTTAACTGGCAAATGGCGAACGCTAACGGAGTGCCGAACGGCGGCTCGGCCTACGACGGGGCGGCGATTGAGATTTTGTCCGCAGCGACTTCTGCCCAGGCAACGCCGACGCTGACCGTGACCAATTCGCCGGTTACCTTTAACGGCTCTCCACAGGCGGCCACGGTCAGCAGCTCGGTATCGGGAACGGTCAGCGATGTTTTGTACTCCGGTTCTCCTACTGTTCCGACAGCAGCGGGGACCTACACGATCACCGCCAACTTTACCCCGACCGATACGATCGATTATGCCAGCCTGACGGCAGCGCCCGCGGGAAGCTTCATTATCAACAAGGCTACGCCGACGCTGAGCGTAACCAATTCGCCCGTTGTCTATACCGGAAGCGCGCAGGCGGCCACGATCGGCAGCTCAGTGCCGGGAACCGTAAGCAACGTCCTGTACTCGGGTTCTTCTACAGTGCCGGCGGCAGCGGCAACCTATACGATCACGGCTAACTTTATCCCCAACGATACGACCGACTACAACAGTCTGACCGGAGCCTCCGCAGGGAACTTTGTCATCAGCAATCCAACACCGACGCTGAGCGTGACCAATTCGCCAGTCACATTCAACGGCTCTCCGCAGGCGGCCATGGTCAGTAGCTCGGTGCCGGGAACGGTCAGCAACATTTTGTACTCCGGTTCCTCGACGGTGCCGACCGCCGCGGGGGCCTATACGGTCACAGCTAACTTCGCCCCGACTAACACGGCCGACTACACCAGCCTGACCGGAGCCTCCGCGGGGAGTTTTGTCATTAACAAGGCCACGCCGGCGCTGGCCGTGACCAATTCACCGGTTGTCTATAACGGAAGCGCGCAGGCGGCCGCAGTCAGCAGCTCGGTACCGGGAACGGTCAGCAACATTCTGTACTCAGGTTCTTCGACTGTGCCAACGACCGCGGGCGCCTATACGATCACGGCCAGTTTTACTCCGGCCGATACCACCGACTACAACAACCTGACAGCAGCATCCGCAGGCAGTTTCGTCATCAGCAAGGTCACGCCAACCGTCACGCTCTCGTCTTCGCTCAATCCATCTACATCCGGCGCCGCGGTGACTTTTACCGCCGTTCTTCCTGCCGGTGCAACCGGTACGGTGACGTTTAAGAACGGAAGCACAACGCTGGGCACGGGCCCATTGAGCGGTGGCAGCGTAGCATTCTCCACCACGGCGCTGACGACAGGGTCGCACTCGATCACGGCAGTCTATGGGGGCGATACCAACTACAACGCCGCAACCTCCGGCGCGTTGACCCAAACGGTGAATGCGGTGACCAAAGCCAGGCCGACGATTACGTGGGCTACACCAGCGCCGATCACCGAGGGGACCGCACTCAGCGCAACGCAACTGGATGCCAGCGCATCGGTGCCGGGAACCTTCGTCTATTCGCCGGCAGCCGGAACCGTGCTCGGAGTTGGGTCGCATACGTTAAAGGCGACCTTTACCCCAATCAACACGACCGACTACACAACCGCGACGGCCACGGTTGTTCTGGTCGTCAACCGAACCCGCAAATAGCCTCGGCAACCGCCGCGACAGCGACCCATCTGCGAACAGCTCGGCATCCTCCGCCATCCGAGAGGCCGCGCAGGAACAAGCTGCCCGCTGGTCCTGGTTTCGCCTCCTTCGCGAAACGTTAAGAACAAAAGAACAAACGGCTCCTTCCACACATCCTTTGCCGGAAAATCGCCCTCTTAACTAAGAAGTCAATCCAGGCCTTTTCCATTTTCGACATCGAGGGAGGACAGCTCAGATTTGTTCAGATCGGCTGGAATTTTTGTCCTGCTGTTGTTTCCAACGGTAGTACTGGGGCAATCCGAGCCTGCCGCTGTTGGCGGAACCGCCAGTTTTTGGGCGGGAGGCGAGATCTCTTCCTTTAACCCCGACTACTCCTGCTCCAGCAACCTGCCCTTCGGCTGCAAAAGCCAGTTGGTGGGCCCTGCCGCGTTTTTCGATTTGAACGTGGCCCCCAAATGGGGAGCCGAAGGCGAGGCGCGCTGGCTGCACTGGGACGGATTCGGTGGCCAGATCGAGTCCAACTACCTCGCCGGCGGCCGATACAGACTCGCCCGTTATGGCCGCCTCGATGCCTGGGCGAAACTGCTGTTGGGAGCCGGCCTCATCACCACCCCCGATTTCCCCGCTGCTGGTGGTGTCAAAGGCAGCTACTTTGCCTGGTCTCCGGGAGGAACCCTGGAATTTCGGCTGACACAGCAAATCTCCCTCCGCGGCGATTATGAGTACCAGATCTGGCCGTCGTTCGCCGGCCCACCCACCTACGACAACAGCACCGGAGCCGTGATTGAGCACAACCACGGTATTACGCCCGACGGCTTCAGCCTCGGACTGGCCTGGAAGTTTGCCGGGCCGTAGAGCAAAAATCAGGAAATGTGATTTTCCGTCCAGAAAAAATCCCCGACCGCATCGGGCGCGCTCGGGGATTCACAGGAGGTATTAACGATTTGCAGGCACAGAATAGGAAATCTTCGCCCCTTTGTCTTCGCGACAAAGATGGCATTTTTCCTACAACTTAAGTAGGAGTCTGTGAATCTCTCGAAGTATATGAATTCCGGTCGTTTACCGGCATCCTGTTCGAGACCCTGGAAACCCCGCCCAGGGCCTCGCGCTTTTTCCTCCCGCGACGCTGCGCACCGCCCGATCGCTCATGCCCGGAGGAAACGCATTCCACACATGATCCGTTTCCTGCAAAACGTCCTCGCTGTCAGCAACTGCTTCTTCGGACTGCTGCTGCTCTGGCTGTATGGACCGCTGCTCTTTCACACCCGCCCGTGGCCGCCCAGCCTTGAGCAGCAGGTGCTGCTCCTTGTTGCCGGCTCCGTTCTGCCCATCGCCGTGCTGGCTCTGCGTTTCCCGCTGGTGGCCGGCATCGCCCAGTTCTCCACTGCCTTCATCGGCAATCAGCTGCTGCATGAAGCGCCCTTGCCGGACCTGCGCCTCTGCTCCTCGGTCTCCATGACCATTGCCTTCGCCATCCTCTTCGTCGCCGTGTTCCGCGGCGTTCTGGAGATCACCCAGGAAGCCTTCGGCGAAGCCGAAGACCAGGACGACAAGCAGGCCGCTGGCGCCGCCTGACAATAAATATTGCCGGGTGTCGTCGTGGGCGTTTGGATCGGGGCGCTGCTTCAGTTGTGCCGAATAGCCACCAAATCAAACGCGGCCTCAGCCTCTGCGGGATGATCTCCCGAATAGCGGCCTTCCCTCATCCCTTTCGCAACTGCCGCCGGATTTTCGCAAGCTACCGCGTAGCGTGTGCCACTCGCCTCAACTCCGCCCGCGCATCCCCGTTCGCCGGTTGTGGCGGCGTCAGCAGCACTCGCCGCAGGGCGCGGATCAGCTCCGGCCCCGT
>JASHPM010000538.1 GCA_030038115.1 Acidobacteriaceae bacterium
GGCACCAGCGAACCGCCGGGCAGAATGGCACAGAACCTGGCTGGTGTTGACCACCGAATGCAAAGAGCAAGATTACACGAGCTTTTGTAAAAAAAGAGCGGAAAAATTTGGCAGGGTGCACCAGGCTGGCGAAAAGGGGCAGGGAGTCTCGGTTCCGAATCGAGGGGCAGGCGGCGGGGCGATTAGCGAGAAGACTGGATGAGGCGGATGCGGGTGGTGAAGCCGCGGCCCAGCGGCTGGGTGAAGGTGAGGTACTGGGGCGAATCGACATTGTTGTAGACGATGGAGGGATCGGCGTTGTTGGTGATGTTCTCGACGACGCCGCGCAGGCCGAAGTACTTTCCGCGAAAGTGGAAGCGCCATTCGAGGCCGGGGTTGAAGGAGACGAAATCGGGAAAGCGGTGCGAGCCGGCGGGTCCGACGATGTCCTCATTCGCGTCGATGGAATCGAAGGGGAAGCCGGAGTTCCAGTTGGCGGTGTAGACGAAGTCCCAGTTCCTGCGGACCGTGGCTGAGAAGGGCGCCCAGGCGGGCAGCCACGCGGGCAGCCAACCCCAGGAGATGACTCGATTCGGGACATCCCAGAAGAGCGGGCCGCTTTGCTGCGGACCGAGAAGCGGGATGGTGGGAACGTAGTCGAGAGCGGAGTTGGTGGTTGCGGAAGAGCGGGTATACGAGGCAAAGAGGGCGTAGTTGCCGGTGAAGTTCCTGCGCGCGTCGACCTCGACGGAATAGTAGTGGTCCTGACGGTCGTTGGTGAGGATGTAGTTGCCGGAGAGAGCGCCGGAACCGCTCTGGTTGGCGTAGACGAATCCGTCGGCGAGACGTTTCTGCATGAAGTTGGCGCCGAGATAGATTTGCGCGGGAATTTTTTGCTGGAGGCCGGCGCTCCAGTTAAGGGCGTGCGCTTCGCGCAAAGATGATGTGTCCGCGGTGAAGGTGGTTTCCAGCGCGGGGCCGGTGGGCGTGACGCCGTCCGCGGCGTAGTACGTGTCGTAGCGAATGCCGGCGAGGGCGCGGGTGAGGAACTCGAGCTGGGTGTGTTCGTAGTACTCGCCGATGCCGGCGGTGAATTTGGTGGTGCTTGCGGCGCCGGGCGGCGAGTAGTTGAAGGCGATGCGCGGGGAAAAGAGCGGGCGGCGGATGATTTCGTCCCAGTCGAAGCGGAGGCCCGGATCGACGAGCAGGCCGGGGTGGGGCGACCAGCGGTCGTCGATCCAGGTCCCCAGCTCGAGGTTGTTGCGCGAAAAGGGCGCGAAGTCCGGGAAGACGCTGCGGCGCAGGAGGGTTCCATCCTGACGCAGATAATTGACCCGCGCGAAGGCTTCGTACTCGTTGAATCCGATGTGGTCGGCATCGACGCCGGCGCGCATCTGATGGCTGCCCAGCCAGTGCTGCGGGGGAAGATAGACATCGGCGTAGCCTTCCAGACGCTGCGAGCGGGTGGTCTGGGTTGCGAAGTTGCTGCCGGTGGGCAGCTCGGGGGTGAGGTCGAAGGGAGTTGTGCCGTGGGGTTCCCAGCCCTCGCGGTAGCGCATGACACCGAAGCCGGCATCGAGCATGACGCCGTTTTTGAAGCTCTGCTGATCGCGGGCGTAGGGGAGCCAGGCGAGGATGTCGTGATTGTCGGTGCTCTGCTGGGGCGCGAGAGCGGAGATGCCTTCGTAGGGCGAATGGTAGTCGTTGAAGAGCAGACCGGTGGTGAGCGAGTTTCTGGATCCGAGATTGGCCTGGAATTTGAGGAGGTTGCCGCCGCGGATGAGATGGTCGGTGTCGGCGTTGGAGGGCAGTTCGGGAATGTAGATGTCGCTGTACTGGGTGTCGAGGGCTTCGAAGAACCAGAGGTTGTTGCGGACGAGGGGACCGGAAAAAGTCAAGCGCGGCTCGAAGGTGTCGAAGCGAATGCCATTGAGATTGCGGAAGGAGGGGACAAAGTCGGTGGCATCGTAGCGGAATTTGTTGTCGCCCATGCCGGTGGTGTAGGCGATGACGCCACCGGTGGCCCGGCCGTATTCGACGGGGTAGCGCGTGGTTTCGGTGTCGATGGAGCGGACGGCGTCGGTGCTGACGCGGAGATCGAGAGTGCCGAAGACTGGATTGCGGATGTCGAAGCCGTCGAGGGTGTCGAGGGTCATCCAGGTTTCACCGCCGGCGACATGCACCTGACCGGAGGAATCGGCTACGACGCCCGGAGTGAAGGGGAGCAGGTTGCGGATGTCGTTATCGGTGGGGAAGGGGACGTTGACGACCTCGGCCACGTTCATCGTCATCTGGTCGGAGGGCTGCTCGGTGTCGATGCCGGGCACGGAGGCCGTGACGTTCACCTCCTGCTGCAACAGCTCCTGGCGGGTGAGCACGAGGCGGAGGGTTTTTTCTTCGGGGTCGATGTCTTCGGTGGTGCTCTGGTAGAAGCCCGGTTTCTCGATGCGGACTTTGTAGGGTTGCGTCTGGCGGGGAATCCAGGAGCATCGGCCGGCGTAATCGGTGGCGATATGGAAAGCAGGCTGGCCGGTTTCTTCAACGGTGACCTGCGCGGCGGGAACGACGAGGCCGTTCTGGTCGACGACGGTGAGGGAGACGATGTTGGCGGTGACTGTAGCGGTGACGATGCGCTGAGGCGAGCGCGGGGTTTGCCCGAGCGCCGCAGCGAGAGCGGAGAGGACGAAAAAAACGGCAATGAGGCAGGTTCTACGTTTTGGACGTGGCATGAAATTCAATTGGAACCGGGGCCTGTTAACACTATTGGGATGGATGGCGTTCTGCCCCCGCACGCTGAAAGGATGCGTGCCGGGAACCCCTCCGCGAGCGAAAATCCCGTCGGGCGGGGCGGAATGCGAAGGCTGCGATGCTCCCGCCGTCGCGGCCGATGACGAAGG
>JASHPM010000539.1 GCA_030038115.1 Acidobacteriaceae bacterium
CTCGGTCTTGAGTTGCTGCGCTTCGTTGCGCAGGCTCTCGAAGAGCACCGACGAAATGTATCTCTCGCCGAAGTCCGGCAGAATCACGACCACCAGCTTGCCCGCATTTTCGCTTCGCCTGGCGACCTGAAGGGCGGCGTGTACGGCCGCGCCCGAGGAAATGCCCACCAGCAGGCCTTCCTCGAGGGGCAGGCGGCGTGCCATGGCAATAGCGTCGTCGTTCGATACCTGGATCACTTCGTCGATGAGTTTTGTGTCGAGAACCTTGGGGATGAACCCTGCGCCGATTCCCTGAATTTTGTGCGGACCCGGTTTGCCGCCGGAGAGGACAGGACTGTCGGTGGGCTCGACGGCGATGGCTTTGAAGGAGGGTTTCCGTGGCTTGATGTACTCGGAAACCCCGGTCAGGGTGCCGCCGGTGCCGATGCCGGACACGAGGATGTCGGCCTGGCCTTCAGTGTCGTTCCAGATTTCAGGACCGGTGGTGTTGAAGTGGATCTTCGGGTTCGCTGGGTTTTCGAACTGCTGGAGCATGTACCCACTGGGCGTGTCGGCGAGGATTTGTTTTGCTTTGGCGATGGCGCCGTTCATGCCGTTGGGGCCGGGGGTGAGCACGATTTGCGCGCCGAAGGCGAGCAGCAGCACGCGCCGCTCGAGGCTCATCGTTTCCGGCATGGTGAGAATCAGCTTGTAGCCTTTAACCGCCGCCACAAAGGCGAGGCCGATTCCGGTGTTGCCGCTGGTGGGCTCGATAAGGATGGTCTTATTGGGGTGAATCTTACCTTCGCGCTCGGCGGCGTCGATCATGGCAAAGCCGATGCGGTCTTTCACGCTGTGGACGGGGTTGGCGCTTTCAAGCTTGGCGACGACCCGGGCATGCGCGCCAGCGGTGACGCGGTTGAGCTGCACCAGCGGGGTGTTGCCGATCAGGTCGATAACGCTGTTGGCGATCTTCATGGTTCAGTCCTCGACAGGGAGAATGGCGGCTTCTTGAGTGTAGATGCGCAGCCGGCGAGCGGGACTCAGACATCATCCGCCAAGCTTTGCGAGCGCGGCCGCCGCATGGAGCCTGCGTTCAAGATGCCGCTCGAGGGCCTGGGTTGCAAATCGGCGGAGATCGGCGGCGTAGTTTGCCGGCCAGTCTTCGGTGGCGAAGGCGGCGATGGGCGACTGGAAGATGCGGCGCGCCAGGGTGAGCGATTCGGCGGACAGGATGCGGCTGCTGGGTTTCCTGTGACGCGCGCAGGCCAGTCCGTCGGAGTACGCATCGAACCAGGCCGCGCCCGCGCCGAACGGCTCGCCGCAGTCAGTGCAGTGGGTGAGCGACGGCATCCAGCCGAGGAGGCGCGTGATCCAGAGAGAAAAATAGGTGACGGGCATCCAGATGCGGTTGCCGCGGGTTTGGTCGAGGACGGCAAGCAGAAGGCGAAAGGCGGTTTCGTGGGGATCGTGGTCGGGGAGGGCCCCTTCGAGGACCTCGGCATAAAAGGCGAGCGCGGCGGCACGGGCGTAGTTGACGGGATCGGAGAGCGGGGAGGCAATGACTTCGCAGGCGTCCAGGCGGACGAGTTCCTGCTTTGGATTCTCGATGTAGCTGGCGGAGACAAAGGTCATGGGCTCAAGCGCTCCCCCAAAGCGGCGGCGGGATTTGGCTGCGGCCCTGGCGACGCCGCGAATCCTGCCGTGGCTGCGGGTAAACAGCGACACGATCTCGTCGGCCTCGTGGACGGGCCACTTGCGGAGGATGACGGCTTCTGCCTGGTGAGCGCTCACAGCGTCGCAGGTCCAGAGTAGTGGTTATGGCGAGAGAACGAAATGGGATCGAGTTGGAGGCACGGCCGGGACCGGCGCTGTCCCGATAAGCGATACAAATTCCGGCGATCACAAATTTTTATAGGGAGACTTCCCTCCAGCCTGCGCGATACCCTGAATGCGAACCGCAAATCTTTTCTTCGCTCTGCAAATCGCGCCGCCCGGCGAGGATTATTCTGGTGCTCGGAGCTTAGCCCGTGACGCGGCAACAACATTCATACCAATCACACGATCCAGAGGAGAAGCATGTCGACTGAATATCGGAATTTCCTGGCGCTCTCGTATGACGAGCTGGAGGAACTCAACCTAAAGGCGAAGGATCAGCGCAGGAAGCGCGTGGCCGCCGACAAGATTCAGGAAGAGCGGCTGAAGTTCCTGACCGATCAGAAAGGCGTGAAGGCGCTCACGGTGCTGTTTTGCGACCTGGAAGGCCGCCTGCACATGCTGGATTACGACAAGAAATTTCTTCTCAAGGCGTATGAGAACCTCACCTTCGACGGTTCCTCGATTCGTGGCTTCACCGCGCAGAAGGAGAGCGATCTGCGGCTGGGCATCGACTGGAGCGCCTTTTACTATGGCCCCGCGGATGTTTTCGGCGCGGGAAAGATTCTGGTGTTCGGCGACGTCATCGACAAAGATGGGACTCCGTATGCGGGCGACACGCGCGGCCTGCTCAAGACCTTCGCGAAGGAGCAGCACGAGAAGCACGGTTACACGCTGAACGCAGCGAATGAGATCGAAGGCTTCCTGTTTGCGGGGATCGATGCGGAGCGGCGTTTTCCGGAGACGGGAACCTTCGAATACGTCAATGCGGGTGGATATTTCCACTCGCTGCCTGGCGACCCGCTGCGCGGCTTTATCGACACGGTAGCCGAAGTGCAGCGCGCGATGGGTTTCGAAAACGAGAAGGACCATCCGGAAGTCGCGCCTTCGCAGTTCGAGATCAACTACAACTACGGCGAGGTGGTGGCGGCCGCGGATCAGATTGAGCTTTACAAGCTGATTTGCCGTCAGGTGGCGACCAATCTGGGCATGACGGCGTCGTTCCTGCCAAAGCCGGTTGCCGGCGTGAACGGCAGCGGCATGCACACCAACGTTTCGGTCAGCAAGGATGGGAAGAACCTGTTCTGGGATCCGAAGGGCGAGGAGATGCTGGCGAAGTTTGGGTGGGAGTTCCTCGACCGCATCCTGACGCACGGCAAGGACTTGTGTCTGCTGTTCAATTCGAGCGTGAATGCGTATCGCCGGCTCGATCCCCACTTCGAAGCTCCGAATCGCCTGTATGCCTCGGCAGTGGATCGCGGTGCGATGATCCGCATTCCCATCGGGAACGAGCGCAGCATGAGAACCGAGGTGCGCGCTGTGGCTCCGGATGCCAATCCTTACCTGGTGATGCTCGGAATCTTCAAGTCGGGACTAACTGGCGAAACTTCGAAAGACGCGAATCTGAGGAGCTCAGACAAGAAGCTGCCGGACAATATCTACACCGCGATTGAAGATTTCCGCAATTCATCGTGGACCACTAAGTTGTTGGGCGAGGATGTGAAGGGACGCTACGCCGATCTGAAGCAGGCCTCTGCGGACCGCTGTCCTCGGTTGCTGGGAACCTTGGTGAAGGCTCAGGAGGTGCAGTTCCACCACGAGGTTTACAACCAGTTTTTGTGGAATCAGTTCTGAGGATCGCCGGCCGAGACAGCATTACCTTCCTAGGACCCCACAAACCTGGCATACAAGCTGCGCGCGACTGCGACGTCGGTCGTGCCCTGGATGATGGCGCGGCCATCGGCGAAGAGGGTTAAGGTGTGCTGGCCGCGCTCAAACCGGAGCAGCAGGTCGTTACGCAGCACGTGGCCGTGCGAACGGAGGCGCTCCTCCATTGCGGCGAGGTCGACGGGGCGGGATCGCTCGTGAATCTGCACGGAGTTTCGTCCGCATAGCGTTATGTGGGGACGGCCCTCGCCGCGCAGATGTACAAAGTTGCGTTGTCCGCAGACGGTGCAGTTCGGGCGCGGAGCCGCGGCGATTTCGGTCCACTGGTTCGTCCACACATCGCAGGAAAGAAGCGTGCGGCGCATCGTGTCGCGCGCTCCCACGATCCACTTGAGCGCCTCGGTGACTTCGATCGAAGCTGCCAGGTTGACGGCAGTGTTAAGGATGCCCGCCGTGTCGCAGGTTTCGACGGCTCCGCCGGGGGGCGCGGGAAAGATGCAGGCGAGGCAAGCGGTGTCTCCGGGGACGATATTCATCGTGACCGCGTAGGAGCCGACCGCGGCGGCGTAGATCCACGGCTTGCTCTGCTCGATGGCGTAGTCGTTGATCAGATAGCGGGTTTCGAAGTTGTCGGTAGCATCGAGAATGATGCCGGATCCCTGCAAAAGCTCGTGAATGTTGCCGGGAACGAGGTCGGCGACGTGCGCGTGAATCTCGATTTCGCTGTTGAAGGCGGCGATTTTGCGGCGAGCGGCTTCGGCTTTGGGCTGAGAGTCCCGCGCGTCAGCCTCTTCGAAAAGGACCTGGCGCTGCAAATTGCTTTCTTCAACGAAGTCGCGGTCGATGAGCGTCAGCGTGCCGACGCCAGCCCGAGCCAGCAGGCTCGCCGCCACAGCCCCCGTGGCGCCCACACCAACCACGGCCACGTGCGCACGCTCGATCCGGTCCTGGCCGTCGGGACCAATGCCGGCGAAGAGGACCTGGCGCGAGTATCTCTCCCGCACAGTTTGAGACGGAGCAGCCATCTCTCAGTAGTATAGAAACTTCAGAGTCGCGCACGATTTCGCTGGCGAAGGCCGCGCTCACTGCGAGTTGGCATCTCATGGTTCGAGGGCAAAACCGGGCGCTGAACCCCAGTGCAAGGGCCGTTGAATTGAGGCGATTCGAGGAGAACTCGCCACGGCTGAACGGTGTTAGACAGGGTGGGGATTCTCCGGCTTTGTGGGCGGTGACCTTTTCGGTGCGGAACGAGGGCGGTTTGGGTTTCAGAGTATTTCCTGCTTTGCGCCACAGTCAGCCACGGGCCCAGGTGAGTCCGGCGGAGCGACGCTGGGTATCGGCGTGCTGGCCTGCCTGGATTCTGTATACGCTGGCGATGATACTCGGGACTGCCCTTCCTCTAAACGCGCAGCGGCCCATGAATTCGACGGCCCCGCCGTTGTATGACACAGCGCAGGAGAATTCGACGGTCGGGGTGCAGCCTGTGCCTGCTTCGCAGGACATGGACGGATGGGCTGGGCTGCCGGTGGTCGATATCCGATTTGAAGGGGTCGACCGCGCGACGCTCGATCCGCTGCCGGAGCGGATGGAGCAGCAGCCGAATGCGCCCCTGGACCCGGTGAAAGTGCGCGCCAGCCTGCGCCGGCTTTTCGCTACGGGACTGTATCGGACGATAGCCGTGGAGGGGCAGCGGCAGGGCAACGGTGTTGTTCTGATCTTCACAGGTACGCCTACGCTGTTTCTGGGCCGCATCCTGGTCAGGGGTGTGAAGAACAGCCATCTGAGCAATCAGCTGAACTATTCGACGCGGCTCAATCCCGGCACACCCTTCACCGATCAGAAGCTGACGCGCGCCAGCGATCTTCTGCAGCAGACACTCCAGCAGAATGGCTACTATCAGGGGTCGATTACGGGCCATACCGCGATTGACAGGACCAATGCCGAAGTGAATGTACAGCTCGACGTGCGGACGGGAAAGCCGGCGCGAGTGGGCGACGTTACCGTGCAGGGCGACAGTGGGATGACGGTGCCGGCGTTCCGCAAGACAGCAAAGTTGAAGGCCGGGTCGAAAGTCGGCTCCGACACGGTGAGCCGGGCACTGACCAGCCTGCGCAAGCATTATCAGAGGCAGCAGCGTCTGGAAGCCAACGTGAGCCTGGCCTCCAGCCAGTATCGGCGGCCGACGAACCATCTGAACTATGATTTTGAAGCGGATCGAGGACCTATCGTCAGGATCATCGTGGAGGGCGCGAAACTCAGCAAGGGCAAGGTGCGCAGCCTGGTTCCGGTGTACGCGGAAGGAACGCTGGACGAGGACCTGCTGAACGAAGGCAGCAAGCGCATTCGCGATTACTACCAGCGGCAGGGTTATTTCAACGCTAAAGTGACGCACCTGACCGACGCGAAAGACGGCGTCACGCACATTACATACGACGTGAATCTTGGGCCGCGAGATCGCATCGTGTCTGTGGCCATCCAGGGGAACGGGTATTTCGGAGCCTGGCTGCTGAAGCAGCGGCTGAGCGTGCAGCCTGCGTCGCTGTTCGTGCCCCATGGCATTTACAGCCTCGCCCTCCAGCAGGCCGACGTGAACGCCATCACGGCTCTCTACCAGGGCAACGGCTTCACCAGCGTGAAGGTGACGCCGGAGATTCGCGAGGTGCGCACAGCGGCCACGAAGGGCGAGCGCAGTCTGACGGTCACATACAACATTGTCGAAGGCGCGCAGCAGAAGGTTGGGGCATACAAAATCGATGGCGTTAGCCCGTCGCAGCTCACCGAGATCCAGCCCAGGCTCAGCCTGCAACCGGGTCAGCCATACTCAGGGAGTAATCTTGCGGCCGATCGCGACGCGATTCTCGGCTACTTCCTCGATCATGGCTACGACCATGCGCAGGTGAATCTGCAGCAGAGCGCGTCGGCAAAGGACCCGAACCTCATCGACATCGATCTGCACGTGGTTCCAGGGGACCAGATCTTCATCCGCAAAGTGCTGATCAGTGGCCTGCACTACACGCGCCGTTCGACGGTAGAGCATGCGATCCTTGTGAAGGATGGGCAACCTCTCGACCAGTCGAAGCTGCTGGAGACGCAGCGCCAGCTCTACAACCTGACGTTGTTCAACCAGGTGAATACCGCGGTCGAGAATCCGGGAGGCGACGAGCCACGCAAGAATGTGCTGGTGCAGTTCGACGAAGCTCGGCGCTGGGATGTAACTTACGGCGGCGGCCTGCAGGCGCAGACCGGGACCCCGGGCACGAATTGCCCCAATCCCCTGAGCCTGATCCAGCTCGGCATTAACCCAGCGACATATTCCTGTAGTCCGAACGGCAAGTTCGGCGTGAGCGCATTGGCGGAACTGGATGTTTCGCGGATCAATCTGTGGGGCAGGAATCAGTCGATCAACTTCCGTTCGGAGTATGGAACGCTGGAGCAGCAGTTCACCGCGAACTACAACGCACCGGCGTTCTTCAACCATCCGACCATCGATTTTTCCTTTGGCGGCGGCTACATCAACGCGCGCAACGTTGTCACGTTCGCATCGTCCACGTCGGAAGGCGACGTTCGCCTGACGCAGCGCCCGGACCTGATCGACACGCTGATCTATCAGCTCTCTTACCGGCGCGTGAAAGTCGATCCCGACACGATTCAGGTTTCCCCTGACCTGATTCCGCTGCTTTCCGAACCGGTGCGCGTCGGTGGTCCGGAACTGACGTGGGTGCGCGATACGCGGCGGCCGGAGCCGCTCGATGCGCAAACCGGCATGTACAACAGCATCCAGGTGTTTGCCACGGACAACGTGTTTTTGTCCTCTGAGGTGAACTACGCGCATTTCGACTGGTCCAACGCCACGTATTACGCTCTCGGGAAACAAAGGAGGTACATCCTCGCGCGCAACACGCGGTTCGGCATGGAGCGGGTCTTTGGAGAAGCGAAGTACGAAGAAATCCCGCTGCCGGAACGGCTTTACGCCGGCGGCCCTGAGTCGCTGCGCGGATTCCCGCTCAACTCGGCGGGACCGCGCGACTCGCTGACCGGGTTTCCCATCGGCGGGGCCGGCGTCTTCGTGAATCAGACAGAGCTGCGTTTACCCAATCCGCAGCTGCCGTATTTCGGGAATTCGCTCGGCTTCGTGCTCTTTCACGACATGGGGAACATCTTCAACAACTCATCGGACATCTGGCCGAGCGCGATTCGGATCAAGCAGCCACACAGCTATACCTGCACAGCGCCTGCGTATCTTACCGCGGCGGCGCAGCAACAGGTCACGCGATCGTCGAGTACGAATCCGACCGGCCAGTGCGACTTCAATGACTTCTCGCACACCCTGGGACTCGGCGCTCGTTATCACACGCCGATTGGGCCGATTCGCTTCGATGTGGGCTATAACCTGAACCCTCCGGTGTATCCGGTCATCATCAGCTACGGGACCACCTCCACTTCCAGCTCCAATTCCTGCGCCATTTCGTCGCAGGCGGCGCCGTGCTACGGCCAGGCGGGACATTTCAATTACTTCTTCAGTATCGGGCAATCGTTCTGATGAGGACCAGCGCGCACATCCCGGGTTTTTCCGCCATCCTTGCGCTTGCCATGGGCGCATCGTGTGCGCAGACTCCGTCTCCGCAGGCATCACCGCCCGCGCCATCGTCCTCGCCAGCCCATCTGCCAATCGAACTGGATCACGTGGTGGCCATCATCGGCTCCAACGTCCTGCTGCAGAGCGACGTCGCACAGGAGATGCATCTCTCCGCGCTGGAGCCGCTGCAGGTCCTGCCGGGAGAGAACACCCCCGGTTCCGCGCTGACCCGGCTGGTAGACCGGACGCTTATCCTAGAGCAGATGGCGCAACAGCAGCAGCCGACGACGACGCCCGAGCCGGAGGTCGACAAATCGCTCGCTGAGCTGCGCAGGCAAATTCCAGCCTGCGCGAAGTTCGATTGCGAGACACCGGAGGGGTGGGACCGGTTCCTGCAGTCCAATGACCTGAACGGAGAGGTCGTGGAGCGGCGCTGGAGCCAGCGCATGGCCATCCTGCGCTTCGTCGATCTGCGCTTTCGCAGCGGGATTCGCATATCTCAGGATCAAATTGCGACGTATTATCAGAAGACCCTGGTGCCTGCGCTTGCGAAAGACAACCAAAAAGCGCCGCCGCTGGCGGAGGTCTCGGCGCGAATTCAGGAGATCCTGCTGCAGCAGCAGGTGAGCGGTTTGTTTCAGGATTGGCTATCGAGCCTGCGCGACCAGGGAAACGTGCAGATCGTGGATCCGGCGTACAACACCGATGCTGAGCCCAAACCGGCGGCAGGAAGCCAATGAACGCGATGCCAGAGCCAACGCCGGAAGAAGATCCTCTTCGCGGTGAAGAGCCGTCGAAGCGGCACCCGCATCGGGTGAGGAACCTTGTCGGGTTCGGTGTGCTGTGGACGCTCGCCGTCCTGGCCCTGTGTATCGGCATTGCCGTGTGGTATGCGAGTACGCCCTCGTTCGAGAACCGCGTGCGTCGCGCTGTGATTGCGGAACTGGCGAAATCGACGGGCGGCCGGGTGGAGCTGAAGAAGTTCAGCTGGCACCTGACGCATCTGGAATTCGAGGCGGACGATCTGACTATTCACGGCCTCGAAGCGCCGGGGCAGATCCCTTACGCGCATGTCGACCGGCTGTTTGTCCGGCTGCAGATCCTTTCGTTCTTCCGGGCGAAGATCGGGCTCAACTACTTCGAGGGCGACCATCCGGTGCTTCACCTGATCGTTTATCCCGATGGATCGACGAATCAGCCGAAGCCGAAGCATCCCTCAACGGGGAACTCGACCGAGGAGATTTTCAATCTTGCCATTGGCCGCGCAGTTGTCAACAACGGCGTGGCGATCCTGAACCAGCAGCAGATTCCGTTCAACCTGGCGGCGAATAACCTGGCAGCGCAGGTAAGTTATGTGCCTGCGCGCGATCGTTACGTCGGGACGATTCACGCCGAAGACGTCGTTGCGCAGCGCGGCTCGGATACACCGGTGCATTCGCAGCTGGACGCGTCCGTCGACGTGGGACGCAACAGCGCCAATCTCGTTTCGTTCACTTTGCAGAGCGGGGTGCAGGGCAGGAGTCAGGCGACGGTGCTGCGTGCCAGGGGAACGCTCGATAACTTCGCCGATCCACACTGGCAGTTCACGATGAAGGGGGCGATTGACGCGCTCGAGATTCGCGCCCTGACCGGAACGCCGGGCCTCGCCGGCGGAACTGCGCAGCTCGAAGCGAATGGGCACGGCACCAGTTCGCAGTTTGTGGTGGATGGGACAGGCCGCATCAGCGGCGGGGCGTATCGCACCGGACCGGTGTATGCCAGCGGAATTACGGCCAATGCGGTCGCGCACGTTACGCAGGATCTGATCGCGGTCACGGAGATTCACGCGCGTTGCGCAACAGGCGGCGTGGTCACGGGCGAAATCCGCATCGCGAATTGGCAGACCCCCACGCCCGCGGGGCCCGGCCAGGCTCCCGAGCAGGGGACGATCCGTACGCGCATCGCGGGGTTTACGCTCGATTCGCTGCTCGATACGGTGGCTCCGCGCAAATTCCGGCGGCTGGGCTTTGCTACATCGGCCGCGGGCACCGCCAACGTTGACTGGACCGGCAGCCCCGCCAACCTCACCGGCTCTGTAAACGTCACGCTCGCGCCCCCCAACACGCCCAGTCCGGATGAAGTGCCGGTGAATGGGGTAGTCGATGCCGAGTACATGAACCGGAGCGGGTCCGTTGTGGTGCGCGCGTTCGATGTCCATACCCCGGCATCGGAGATTCAGATCGCAGGAACCCTGGGGGTTTATCCGATAAGGCGCAAATCGCAAATTGACGCCAGCCTGGTGACGCGCAACGTGGCGGAATTCAATCCGGTGCTGGCGGCATTCGGCATCTCGGCGCCGAGGCAGCCCATGCCAATCCCCGCGGACCTGCATGGTGAAGCGCAGTTTCACGGTTCGGTCACGGGCAGCCTGGATTCGCCGGATTTCAAAGGCCATCTGCAGGCCACCGACTTCAATCTTGTTCCGGCTGCTTCCATCCCCGCGGCGGAAAAGGCGGCCGGCAACCTTCACTTCGACAGCCTGATCACAGATGCCGAGTACAGCGCCGGGTCGCTCTCGGTGAGCGCGGCCACACTGGTGCAGGGGAAGACCACGATTCAGTTTTCCGGCGATGTGCGCGGACGCCCGAGTGCCCCGAGGGACTTGTTCGCCGACTCTTCGACGATTCACGCCGAGGTGCGCGTCGAGAACGCCGACGTCGTGCAGTGGATGGCGCTCACCGGGAAGAGCTATCCCGTCTCCGGGACTCTCAATCTCCATGCGCAGACTGATGGAACCATCGGCAATCTGATTGGAACCGGGCAGGTGAGTCTCGTGGGTGGCGTGGTCTACAAAGAGCCTTATCGTTCGCTGACGACGGACGTTCAATTCCGGGGCAAGGAAGCAGACGCAAGTCATCTGGTATTCACGCTGGACGGGGGGCGCGTCACCGGCGACGCCGGCTACGACTTCACGGCGAAGACGGTTCACTTCAATATTCAGGGGACCGGTTTCGAACTCGCACACATCAAGCTTCTTGAGAACGCGCAGTATCCCGTGCTGGGGACTATGGATTTTGCCGCGCGCGGCAGCGGAACGACGGAAACGCCAACCTTCGAAGCCAGTATGCGCGTGCGCGATCTGCGGTTGGCGGGCCAGTTCGCCGGCCAATTGGATGCGGAAGCACACACGCAGGGGCGCGCACTGCAGCTGCACATGACTTCGCATCTGAATACGTCGCATCTGGAACTGAGCGGTGAAACGCAGCTTACTGGCGATTACCAGACACAGGCCACCCTGGATATCTCCGGCTTCAACATCGATCCGCTGCTGCGCACGTTCAGCGTTACGGGCATCCGCGGCAGCTCGTCAATCGCGGGCGCGGTGACGATTTCCGGTCCGCTGCGCAAACCGAAGCAACTGAATGGCGACGTGCGGCTGAGCGAACTCGCGGTCACGCTCGAAGA
>JASHPM010000540.1 GCA_030038115.1 Acidobacteriaceae bacterium
CCGTCTCCGGTCCCGACGACCAGACCGAGCTCTATAACAAGATCCTCGACCACTTTGACCGCTATCTGAAAGAGCCCGTCGCTCCGGCGGTAACACCCGCCGAACCCGCAAAACCCTGAGCCGACCTGCAACCTGTCACCTGCAACCTGCAACCTGTAACCTGTAACCCGCAACCTGTCACCTGTGAGCCCCAACTCTGCCGATCTCATCCGCGGCCGCACCACCCTCGGCGACTTCGAGCTCGCTGTCCTCAGCGACGGCACCTACTTCCTCGACGGCGGAGCCATGTTCGGGGTCGTCCCCAAACCCCTTTGGGAAAAACGCGCTCCCGCTGACGGCCAGAACCGCATCCTCCTCGGCCTCAACACCGTCATCGTCCGCACCGGCAGCCACACCATCGCCATCGAAACTGGAATCGGTAACAAACTCAGTGACAAATTACGCGAAATCTATGGCGCGCAGCAGCAGCTCCTCCACGCCTTTGCCGCTGCCCACATCCGCCCCGAAGAAATCGACATTGTCATCAACTCCCATCTCCACTTCGACCACTGCGGATGGAACACCACCCGCACCCCCGACGGCCGCATCGTTCCCACCTTCCCCAACGCCCGCTACTTCGCCCATCGCGGTGAAGTCGAACACGGCCATCTCCAGCTCGAACGCGACGCCGTCAGCTACATCTCCGGCAACTACGATCCCCTCGTCGCCTCCGGCCAGATGACCCTGCTCGACACCCGCCCCAGCCAGGTCGAGCCCATCGTCCCCGGCATCTCCGTCGAATGCTTCCCCGGCCACACCGCCCAGCTCCTCGCCATCCACATCGAATCCGGCGGCCGCCACGCCTGCTACATCTCCGACCTCATCCCCACCTCCGCCCACCTCAACATCACCTGGGTCATGGGCTTCGACCTCGACCCCGTCCGCTCCATCGCTGAACGCAAACGCTTCTACGCCCGCGCCATCCCCGAACAATGGCTCGTCCTCTTCACCCACGACCACCACACCCCGTACGGCATCGTCATCCTCAACGAAAAAGACAAACCGATACTGAAGGCCTGACGAATCTTGCCTCGCGGTCCCGAACCAGGGCCCGGTGGGTTCTGGTCCGCCTGCAAATGGAAGGGCCGCCTCTTTCAGGCGGCCCAGGTTACATCCCTCCTGATCGCTAATATTGATATCGATAGTGGATTGGGTTGAAAACGATGGATAAAAAGGTGCCCGCCAGTTCGTTCGGCCCAATGCCCTGGCCCACGGTGACGAACAGAGTGTTGGCCGGCCCGTTGGTTGTGTTTCCGCCGCCGAAGGCGATCCCCCAAAGGTTGTTCAGGACGATCGGCCTCCCAAACTGGTCCCTCATCGTGCCCATAAATTTCCCGCTAACCGGGTTGAACGCGTTGATCGTCCCGGCGACGGCGTTATTTGAGACCAGCAGTGCATTGCTGAACGGTCCAAAATCGCTGGGCGCCAGGGCCATGCCCCAGGCCTGGTTCAGTATGTCTCCCTGGATCAGTGGCCCCACCAGGGTGCCGTCTTCCTTGAAGACATCGATGACACCGCCGGCGCCGACGTTCGGTACCGCGTATGCGACGTAAACCATCCCATTGATGTCCTGAATGCCAAACACAGAGAGAGTGGACGGGACCGACGGATCGCTGAACGACTTCACAAAGTTAAAGCTGGCGTCGTACATATCGATTTCATTGTTGGCATTGTCCGCCGCGTAGAGAAAATTCCCCGAGGGATAGTTGGTGATCGCCAGGCCCGTGTAACTCGCCTTGTTGGCCGAGTTGTCGACCGCGATGGTCGCCATATTCTTGTTCGTCCCCGGCCATCCGCTGATGGTGCCATCCAGCGTCGCAAAAATGAAACTCGATTTCACGCCATCGATCTGGAAATCCGATGTCGACCCGTTGTAAACGATTCCGGTCGGCATGCCTGGACCGTTCAGACCGGTCGGCGAAGTCGGTCCGTTTCCGGCCGTCGGGATCACCACCCGCAGGGACTCTTGTGTTCCCGTCGCCGTGTAGAGGGTTGACCATCCCGTGTCGTTATCGCTGATCCACCACGGCGATGTGGCGCTCCGCGCCAATCCCCAGGCGTTGGCCAGCAGCGGATCGATGGTCGGGGCCTGACCGACCTGATTGGAAACCAGGTTTGTGACCTGGTATTGCGCGTGGGCCACGGCCGAACCCATGGTTAGAACAAGGCCGAGGCAAGCGGCGAGCGCAGTTCTGCAAATCTGCATAGTGGTCTCCTTGGCAAAGTCAGGAGCAGAGGAGGGTGAACCATCGGTGGGCATGATGGGCGCCAGACCTTCCCTGGCCTGCTGACGTGGAATCGTAGGCCGCCGCGCCACCCATGGTTGTCAGCGGTTTGTCACCAGCTTGTTAACAGCCTGCAACTGCTTGGCGTGCGAATTGCGCCCAATCCGGTCCCGCGGAATTCCGCCCGCCGCTTCTGTCAGCCCGCCATCCCCGAACCATGAGGGCCAGTGAGATACTGTATCCGCCGCCAAACGCCCACCATGATCCTCGAGAAACTATCCAGCGCATCCCTCCACCTCGCAGCGACCCTGCCCTTTCTCCCCGGCTCCGGAAGAAGACACCACGGCGTCGTCGGCCACCCCCTCCTCTCGCTGCTCCTTCTCGTCCTCATCTTCGCGCTCATCTTGTGGGCTTTTCGCCGCAAGCCGAGCTGATCGGGCCAGACAAATCCTCCAGCCCTGGTTCACAATAAAGCCAATGGCTACCACGGCGACGCCCACGCTTCTCACCCTCCCCGTCTTCCAGCAAGCCGCGGCCCGCATTCGCGGCGTCGCTGCCCACACGCCGCTCGTCCGCCTCTTCGTCCCAGGGCTCGACGGCGCCGAGGTCTACGTCAAAGCTGAAGGTCTGCAGCCCATCGGCAGCTTCAAGCTCCGGGGCGCCTATAACAAAATCGCCCAGCTCACACCTGACCAGCGCTCGCGTGGAGTCATCACCTATTCCAGCGGCAACCACGCGCAGGGAGTCGCCTATGCCGCTCGCGTCGTCGGCGCTAAAGCGGTCATCGTCATGCCCTCCAACGCGCCCGAAGTCAAAAAGCGCGCCACGGCCGCGCTTGGAGCCGAGATCGTCGAAGTCGGTCCCGCCAGTTCCGACCGCAAACAAAAAGCGGAAGAACTGGAAGCCAAATACGGCTACGTCATGATTCCGCCTTATGACGACGAGCAGATCATCGCCGGCCAGGGCACCTGCGGCCTCGAAATCCTCGAGGATCTGCCCGATGTCGACCTCGTCCTTTCGCCTGTCTCCGGTGGCGGACTCCTCAGCGGAGTCGCCACCGCCATCAAGCTCTCGAAACCGGACGTCCGCGTCATCGGCGTCGAGCCCGAGCTTGCCGCGGACGCCCAGGAAAGCTTCCGCTCCGGCCACCTCGTCACCTGGCCCGCCGACATGACCACCCGCACCTTCTGCGACGGTCTCCGCACGCAATCGCTCGGCGAGCGCAACTTTGAGCACATCCGCACCTTCGTCGACGACATCGTCACCGTCACTGAAGCCGAGATTCGCTCCGCCATGCGTACCCTGCTCTATGCCGCACGCCTCACGCCTGAACCCAGCGGCGCATGCTCCGCCGCCGGCATCCTCTTCCATCGCGACCAATTGCTCCCTTTCCGCAAAGTGGTTGTCGTCATGAGCGGCGGCAACGTCGAGCCGGAGGTCCTCCAGTCCGTTCTGACCGAAGACACACCCCGGTGACGCGCCCGTGAGACGAACCGCCCATTTTGCTCGTCATATCTTCGTTATGCGTCTCCTTCACGCGTCGCTCCTGCTTCTGATCGTCCCCGGCACGATCGCGCTTGCTCAAAAGCCCCTGCCGCCGGTCAAAATGCCCCGCAACGGCACCCTCGCCACCCTCGTTCGCGAAGCCAACCTCTACGCCAATCCCGACGAGTCCGGCAGCCCCATCGCCGATATCACGCCCGGCCGCGAGCTCGTCGTCGTCGAACGCAACGGCAAATGGCTCCGCGTCTTCGCCAACACCGACGTCCCCGATACCCGCGAGTCCGATCGCCCCGTCTTCGGTAGTGAAACCGAAGCCCAGCCCATTTCCGGCTGGATCCTCGACAAGGGCCTCGTCGACATCAACACACCCAACGGCGACCTCATCCTCTTCGGCGAGGCCGACAATCTGGAACAGCAGGCCGCCGTCCCCGATCCGCCCCCGCACGTCGCTGAGGAAGCCCGCCTGCTCTACCGCCGCGTCGTCGTCATGTACCCGCAGTCGCCCTGGGTGCCCGAGGCGATGTACCGCGCCGCCGATATTCGCTGGCAGATCCAGAAAGCCGACGCCTCGTCCCTCCCTTCCGCCCACGAAAAAGAAAACTACCTGCGTGAGCAGATGGATGAAGACGAGATGAGGAAGGTCATGAAGTATTTTCCCGGAACCCCATTCGCCGACAAGGCCGCTTTCGACCTCATCGACAACAAGCTCTGCGGCGACTGGCAGGGTTCCGAAAAATGTCCCGAACAGGAAACCGACTACTACCTCAAATACGTCGACGAGCACCCCAACTCGCCCGACGCCGCCGAAGCTCTCTATGACGCCCTCTGGCGTCAGGCTGCCGCCGGCGACATGTGGCAGTCCGACGGCAACAGCAAACGCGCCGACGAAGACCGCGGCCACGCCAAAGCCATCTTCGACCGCCTCCGGCAAAAATATCCGCAATCTTCCTTCACGGCGCGCGCCGCCAGTCTGATATACAAGGTGAATCAGGGAATCCCCGTCTACGGCAGCAGCCGCGAGTGATTCCTTAACCCTCGCCTCTCCCACTGGAGCGAGATTGAGCGACTACGTGATCTCCGTTCTTCTCGGGATCATCGAAGGCCTCACCGAATTTCTCCCTGTCAGCTCCACTGCTCACCTGCGTATCGGCGAAGCGCTCTTCGACATCTCTCTCAGCGATCCGTACTGGAAGATGTACACCATCGTCATTCAGCTCGGTGCCATCCTCGCTCTCACTCTGCTCTTCGCTGGCCGCATCATTGAATTCATCCGCACCTTTCCCCGCGGCGAAGACGGTGAACACACCTTCTGGACCCATCCCCTCACCCTCACCTGCGCCGCTTTCGTCGTCACCGCCATTCCTTCGCTGTTCCTCACCAACATCATCGGCGCTCATCTGGAGAGCCTTCGCGCCATCGCTCTCGCCCTCATCGTTGGCGGCATCGTCATGTGGGTGGTCGATGCGTGGAGCGTTCGCCATGACCCCTCCGTCAACGACGTCGAGCAAATGTCCCTTCCCCAGGCCCTCTGGATCGGCCTCTGCCAGATCGCCTCTGCCGTCTTTCCCGGAACCTCACGCTCCATGTCCACCATTGCCGCCGGTCAGCTCGCCGGCATGACCCGTCCCGCTGCCCTTGAATTCAGCTTTCTGCTCTCCATTCCCACCATGATCGCGGCCACCCTCTACGATCTCGCCAGGAGCCTCTTTCCCACTCTGCATCTCCTGCGCTGGCACAAGCCCAGCATCGCCCCCGCTCTCCATTCCACTCTTGCGCCCGTCATCATCAACGCCCACGGATGGGTCGTACTCGCCATCGGCTTCCTCGTCTCCTTCTTCGTCGCCCTCGGTGTCATCGAGTGGTTCCTCCAGTGGGTCCGCAACCACGGCTTTATCCTCTTCGCCGTCTACCGCCTCCTCATCGGAGGCAGCCTGCTCTACTTCAGCGTCCGCCCGCCCTCGGGCTCCTGACTTGCTTCCCGCTCCATATCCACCTCGATTCCCCCGTTTTTTCTCTACCCCGGTTTCCACGCTTCTGGGATAATGGGGGTGCTCTGGCAGTTCGGCCCGGTTCGCTCGTTTCTGTCCGGCGAATCGGCGGGTGTCCCGACTTGTCTTCCCCCATGAAACCCACCCGTCTGGTCCTTACGCCCACTCGCAACCGCCGGCTCAATGAGCTTGTCGGTCTGCTGGTGCTCGCCCTCGCCGTCCTCCTTCTCCTCTCCCTGGTTTCTTACCGCCCCACTGATCCCTCTCTGAACACCGTCTCCTCCGGCCCCGTGCATAACTGGATCGGCCCCGTTGGCGCCTGGGTCAGCGACCTCATCCTCCAGATCGAAGGCGTCTCTGCCTTCCTGCTGCCCGTCCTCCTCGGCGCCCTCGGCTGGACGTGGATGCGCTCTCGCCCTGCCGGCTCACCCGGATCCAGGGCCATCGGCGTCGTCCTGGGTCTCATCTTCGCGCCGGCACTTTTCGGCCTCATCCCCAGCCACCCCACTTTCCTTTACGGCTTGCCCGTCGGCGGACTCACCGGGCGCCTCGTCGCCGACCAGCTCGTGCGCTTCCTCAACTTCCCCGGCGCATGCATTGTCGCCTTCACGCTGGTGGCAGCGGCCGTCTATCTTTCCACCACCTTCAGCTTCAACACCGCGCGCGAATGGCTCGGTATTCGCCTCGCCTTCCTGCTCGCGTGGCGGGACCGCCTGGCGAACTGGCGTCGCAATCGGGCTCGGCAGCGCGAGCTCAAAGCCGCGGTCCGTCTCGACAAAATCCATGAGAAGGAGCTGAAGAAGGCCCGCAAAGCTGCCGAAAAAGCCGCAAAAGCCGACAAAACTCCCAACCCCGCCGTCATTCTCGCCGACGATCGCGACGACGTACCCCATCGCCAGTACGGTTTCGCCGAAACCCTGGCCCCCACTCCGGGCAACTCCAATACTGCGTCTACCGGCCTGTGGAACCAGATGCCGCGCACCGTCGCCGCCCCTCCTCCTCAACCCGCCGCCGCGGCCACTCCGCCTCGCCCCCAGCTCGTCCCTCCTCGCGATACCCCGGCTGCGCCTGCCATTCGCGATCGTGCCGACACTGAGCTCCGCACCATCACCGTCGCGCCAAAAAATGTCTCCGGCTACCGCCTGCCGCCCAGCACCCTGCTCCATCGCAGCGACGATCCCTCGCCCGTCAGCAAAGACGAGCTTCGCGTTTCCGCCCAGATCCTCGTCGAAAAATGCGCCGAATTCGATGTTCTCGGCCAGGTCGTGCAGATCAATCCCGGCCCCGTCGTCACCACCTTTGAATTCCGCCCCGAAGCCGGCATCAAATTAAGCCGCGTCACCGGCCTCGCTGAAGACCTCTGCCTCGCCACCCGCGCCGAATCCATCCTCATCGAGCGCATGGCCGGCAAAAATACCGTTGGCATTCAGGTGCCCAACCACGAACGCGAAACCATCTGGCTCCGCGATGTCATCGAGTCGGAAAGCTTCGCCACCTCGCGCTCCAGACTCACCATCTCCATGGGCAAGGACATCAACGGCCGCATCGTCATCGCCGATCTGGCTACCATGCCCCACATCCTCATCGCCGGTTCCACCGGCAGCGGCAAATCCGTGGCCATCAACGCCATGATCATGTCCCTGCTCTACAAGAGCACCCCCGAACAGGTGCGGCTCATCCTCGTCGACCCCAAACGCGTCGAGCTGGGCATGTACGAAGGCATCCCGCACCTCTTCACGCCCATCATTGCCGAGCCCAAACTTGCCGCCAATGCCCTGCGCAACGCCGTGAAGGAGATGGAGCGCCGCCTCAAGCTCCTCGCTTCGCGCTCCGTCCGCAACATTGAGCAGTACAACCGCCTTTTCGACGCCACCACCCCCTCGCTCTTCGACGAAGCCCAGGACCAGCAGCCTCTGCCTTACATCGTCATCATCATCGACGAGCTCGCCGACCTCATGATGATCGACAAGGCCAACGTTGAAGAATCCGTCACCCGCCTCGCGCAGATGGCCCGCGCCGTCGGCATCCATCTCGTGCTCGCCACCCAGCGCCCCTCCGTCGACGTCATCACCGGCCTCATCAAGGCCAACGTCCCCACCCGCATCTCCTTCCGCCTTGCCACCAAGGTTGACTCGCGCACCATCCTCGATGCCAACGGAGCCGAAGCCCTCCTCGGCCGCGGCGACCTGCTCTACCTGCCCCCCGGAACCTCGCGCCTCCACCGCGTCCACGCCCCCCTGGTCACCGAAAAAGAAATCGCCGCTGTTACAGATTTCTGGAAGAAACAGGGCGAGGCGGAATACGCCCACGGTTTCCTCGAAGCGCCCAAAGAGGCCAGCAACGCTGAACCTGGCATGGGTGACGAAGCTGGCGACGATGCCAACGACGATCTCTTCGAGGATGCGGTGCGCCTCGTCCTCGAATTCGGCAAGGCCTCAACCTCGCTGCTCCAGCGGCGCCTCCGCATCGGCTACGGCCGCGCCGCACACTTGATCGACATGATGGAGCGCGACGGCATCGTCGGCCCCGCCGACGGTCCCAAGCCTCGCGAAATCCTCAAGCCCCCCGACTGGCTCAACGAAATCGAACCCACCCTGCGCTAGCTGGCGCATTACGATATGTGCCCTGGAATGCGCCCAAATTTGCCGAGCGCAGAATGCTTTCCTGTTTGGTTGGAGCTCTTCGACTATTGCGGGCTCCTCGCAAGGGTAGGACCGTAGGAGACGATTGCAGGCCTCGAAAGGGCCCGGCTTCAGCCGGGCCGTAGCCGGCTCGAAAACGCATCCGGCTTGAGCCGCCGAGGGATGTCTTTTTCTACCGGGACGGCAAACGCATACTTTGCCAGCGCTCCACATCCCAAAATTCGATCTCTCGGTACCGAGCCTTGGCTTCGATCATTTTGCCTTGAAAGGGCCCGGCTTCAGCCGGGCCGTAGCCGGCTCGAAAACGCGTCCGGCTTGAGCCGCCTCTATGTCAGCACCACCACGCCCTCCTGCGGGCCCCGGCTAGGTTCACCCCACAGCAAGAAGCTGAATCTCCCGTCATCCCAATGTCAATCGACTTTCCCTTGCGCTTCAGTCCGAGGTAACGTTACAAACGTCTTCCTGCGCCATTTTTAAAAAAGCAGGTCTCAACTCTGTCCTTAGCTCACCCTGCTCAACCTGTCTTTCCCTCCGCCTTCGTCTCCTTCGCCGTCCGCAACGCCACCACCCCCAGCAGCACCACCACCAGAATCAGCGCCGCCCACAACAACCCCGGATGCCGCTCCGTAAACGCCCGCGCATCCGGTCGCGCCTCATACTCCGGATTGCTCTCCTCCGGCCCCAGCGTCGCCTGCGCCGCATCCGCGTCCGCGACAAACAACCGCGCATAGTCGTACCGCGGAGCTTCCAGCGCCGGATCCCCCAGGAACAGCGCATAGCTCGCTCCCGCCGCCGCGTCGAAGCAAAGCTTCCGTTCCGCCATCTGCAGCCGCACGTCCGTGATCACCAGCGGTGCGTCGTCCCCGTTGTCGATCATCACCGTCCACGCCGAACCCAAACCGCCAAATTCGACCCATGGCGTACCCACCGCCAAATGCTCTTCGTCGATCCGCTTTCCATCCTGCGTCGCGTGCAGCCGCAGCAGATTCCCTGACGACTCAACCGGCGCAGGCGGCTCCGTCTCACCATCCGTCTGCTTCGGCGCCGCCTCCGGTTCCACCTGAACCGTCACATCCCGGCTGAAGTTTTTGGGCTCCGCACCCACCACAAACTCCACCCGCTCCACCGGCACGTTCGCCGGCACTTTGAACTGCACCGTCGTCTCGCGCCCCTTCTCCACCACCCGATTCGTATCCGCCACGGTGACATATGTTTGCTTCGCCGGAACCCGCTCCA
Source organism: Acidobacteriaceae bacterium (assembly GCA_030038115.1). GTDB lineage: Bacteria > Acidobacteriota > Terriglobia > Terriglobales > Acidobacteriaceae > Palsa-343. The sequence continues at coordinate 9,634 of JASHPM010000540.1, forward strand.
CTGATAGCCCCGCCACATCCTCCGGCTTCAACGGCCCCGTGATCGCGAAGTACAAATAACGGAAATCCGACTCCGGCAGATGCAGCACCGTACTGCGCCCCAGCTTTTGCCCGCTCAGGTCGAAGATCGTAAACATCCCGAGTTCCGTCCCCTCCCTGCCTCCCTCCGTATGGCTCCCCGTCACCGCGACCGTTGCGATGAAATTCTTCGCCGTGACGTCCAGCTCCACATCGCTGTACCGCCCCTCCGGCATCGCCGCCTCAAACGTGGTGTGCGCGCCCTTCCGCCCCAGATTCAGCGGCGCAACCTCCCGCTGCTTCTGTTCCACGGGCGCCGCCTCGCGAATCACGAAGGGCGTCTCCGTCGTCCCCCGGTACAGCCGCACATCCGTCAGCCCCGGCGCCGCATGCGCAAAGACGCCCGCATCCATCACCACGCAGGTCTGCCCCGCGCGCGCCGTCGCCCCCGCAATCGGCCGCTCGTACCGGAAATACCGTATCTCCGGCGGGGCCCCCGGCGAGCGTAGCTCGCTGGGGCTGGGCGTCGCCGCCGTGACCGCCAGCAGCACCACCATGGCCCTGAGGTTCATGTCGCCGTATTTTCCGCCTTGCGCAGATTCAGCCAGTCCCGCTGATACACGAAGCTTACCCCAAGCAGCAGCGCGCCCAACCCCAGGAAGCTCAATATCCGGTATCCCTGGCTCAGTTCGCTCACATCCAGCGTGAACACCTTCGCGATCGCAACCGCCAGCAGCACCAGCGCCTGCCAGCGCAGAAACGCCGCCCTCCGCCAGAACCCCAGCGTCAGCAGCACCGCCCCAAACAGCATAAAGAACGCCGAATACGTGAACTGCGCATACATCCGGTAGTCGTGCATCAGCCGCCAGCTGCCCCGGCTCCAGGGCCCTGGCTGCCACCGCAGGTACCACCAGTACGCGTGAATCTCCCACCCCACCGCCAGCAGGATCAGCACATTCACCGCCAGCCCCGCCAGAATCGCAATTGTCGGCCACGCAGGAGCCGCAAAACCATCCGCCTCAGCCCGCGGCGCCTTCACCGCCAGCCACGCCACCAGCGCGCACACCGCAATCGCAAACAGATACGTCCCAAATCGCTCGTTGAAAATCGGTGTCGTCGACGCCGCCGGATTCACCGTCACCAGCGCAATCA
>JASHPM010000064.1 GCA_030038115.1 Acidobacteriaceae bacterium
TGGTCCCGCGGGTCCAGCTTGTATTCCAGTTCGACCAGCCCGTAATAGCCGCTGGCTCGCAGGAACCGCTCCGATAGTTCTTCCAGGACTGGAATGTCCACGGTTTCCACGTAAGTACTGGACCGGCCGAACTCCAGCGGGTGCTGGCGGAGCCGGCGGGCGACCATTTTGCCGGCCGACTTGCCTTCGCGAAAGAAGGCGCAATACGAGTACTGCTGCATGCCGCCGCCCGGAATCAGCTCCTGGACCATCACTTCCCCGGGCCCAACCAGTTCGGAAGCTCTCATGAACAGGGTTCTCAGTTCCGCGTGATTGTTGGCCCGCCAGGCCTTGGCTTTGGTGGCATAGACAAAGTGCTCTTTGACCGCCGGCTTGATGACGAATGGAGGCGTCAGCCGGTCAAGTTCGGCCAGCTGGTCCACGGTTTCGGGGTAATACGTGGCTGGCGTCGGGATGCCCAGCTCACGGCCCAGCCGGTATGTGTTGCGTTTGTCCCAGGCCCATTGAATGCTGCTCCACTCCGGCGTGGGTACACGAAACGATTGGCTCAGCAGCGCTCGATTGCGAGACAGGGCTGCAACCAGTTCTTCCCGCGTCGGATAGAGCACCCACCCCCGAAAGCGCTCGTCTTCCGCGAGGGCTGCGAGGGACTTGATGATTTGCTGTTCTTCTCGCAGGGTCTGCACCGGAATGTAGTGTGTGCAGTAGCGGGAAAACCGGGAAATCGACGGTTCGTCGTCGATTACACAAACGGGGATGCCGTGGCGCCCGAGGCTGCGAACGATCCCCAGTCCCTGGTAGTCCCCTCCCACCACAATTGCGCCTGCGGTCGAACTGGGTGCGCCCGCCCTGGCTGCGAGCTGGCTGGAATCCCTCAGGAGAGTGCCCAAGTAATCTACCCGCTTCTCTATTGGCTGCGCTTGAGGGTGCGAACCAGCTCGATCCCGGCGAAATCGGTGCCGGAAACGAAACCAAGGATCGGGCCAAAGCTCCGCGCAGCTGGCTTTCCCAGGAAATGCAGGCCCGGAACCGAGGACTCAAAACCGCGTCGAAGCACGGGGAAGCCGCCCACGGTCTTGATCCGCGTCGCCAGCTCCTGCGACAGGAACCCGTATCGCGAAATATCGACCTGGTATCCGGTGGCGAGCAGCGCGTGATCCACCAGTCTTTCGCTCCCGTCGTCCAGCTTCAGGCGAAGCTCGCTGCCGGCTGCGGCGGCCGAGACCACGTGACGCCCCAGCGAGATGTTCATGTCCGTGAGCCGCGGGGCCAGCCATCCAGCCACGGCCGGGCGAATGGCCCGGTAGGCAGTACGGTCCTGAAACTTCCTCGGGAATCTGCGGAACACGTGCGGCGCTGCCACCAGGCGGCTGATTCCGGCCGGACCCACGTCGCGGTCCGAGTAGAGCATCCGCGAAATGAAACCAAGATGGTGCAGCCGCGGATGCAACCCCACCCAGTTCAGTTGCGGCGTCCGCGCAATCACTTCCACTTCCACACCCGCCTCGCGGCACAGCGCGGCGGACTCGAGCGCACTTTGTCCGGCTCCAATCACGGCTACGCTCTGACCCTTAAAGCGGTCAAAGTTGCGATGCTCGCTGGAATGGGTGGCCAGCGTTGCTGGAATTCCATCGAACTCCCGCGGCCTCCGTGCGAAAGTGTTGATTCCGGCCGCTACCACGACCCTCCTTGCGGTCAGCGTCTGCGCGTCGGAGAGGGAGAGGATGAATCCCTTTCCGTTGGCTTCGATATTGTGGACCATCCTGCGGTCCACCTGCGGGGCAACACGGTTCTGGAACCAGTGACCATAAGCGACGAACCGGTCCAGCGGAATCGGCTTGGGGCAATGATTGCCGTTCTCGCGGCAAAATGCGTCCAGGTTGAACTCCTGCGCCGGGTCGCCGATGCTGGAGGCGCTCCACGACGAACGCAGGCACATGCCCCGCGGCATGTGCTCCCAGAAAGACATGGGTTCGCCGAAGATTCGGGCCTCGATGCCGGCCTTGCTCAGAAATGCGGATGCGGCCAGTCCATAAGGGCCGGCGCCGATAATTGCGACTTTACACTCAGCCGTATTACCCATAACCATTCACTACGCCTGCGGCGTTAGCCATGAAACCTGCCGCCGTCAGCCGGGCTTGGTGCTCCTCTCCGGTTTGCAACTTCCAACCATCGCATTCCGCGGGTTTCCTTTGAACGCTTCGGGGAAGAACTCGTCACAATTCTCCCCAAAGGCGGCTCATCCGGATCGCGGACTTGTCGCCAGATTAATTGGACCTCATCGACGTAAACATCCCAGTTTTGGGTGATCCGGCTCCCCTGGGAAACTGGGCCGCTACAGACAGCGCTAAATGGCCGTCGTTTTCACTCGCCCACGCAACGCAGGCGCGCTCGCTTCCCGGTCCTTCGATCTGCCAGCCGCCCGGGGTTTCCACCAGCCTCATCGCCGCGCGCTGCCGCCACCACCGGTTGACCTCGCCGGGAAGGGTGATCCACACATTCTCGTCCCGGCGCAGCTGAACCAGATGGTCGAGCAGCGCCTCATAAACCACGCGCTGCCGGGCGTCCGTAACGTAGTCGGGATGAATAATGAAGCTCATCAGCCCGTGCTTCGCCAGAATGATGCTGGTTTGCCGCTTCCATATGTCCGTGGAGTAGTCGTTCAGGATGTGGAATAGTGTGTAATCCTGGGTGGTCGTTACTGGGATTTCGACAATATCGCCGATAAAGTAGGGCATCACCGTGCAGCAGCCGCCATGCTG
>JASHPM010000541.1 GCA_030038115.1 Acidobacteriaceae bacterium
AACAGGCTGAACGCTTCGCAAGCCTCGTCGAAAAATACGAGAAGTTGAGACGGCAACACAGAGACAGCTCGCAAAGAGGCGAGGCCGTTCGCCTGAAGTTATGGCCTCTTTTTCGCTGTTTCTACGATCTGTTTCCGCGTCGAATCCCCGATGCGAAGCTGGATGGGTTGGTCACCGTCGGCGACCTTTACAGGGTCCTTTGCCACAGTTTGAAACTCGAGCCGTACGAATATCCGGAGAAGCAGGGTGGAATCGCGAGGAAGCCAGGGCGACCCACTGCGACCCCCGTATCGCCTTCCTGGGCGAGCGAATATCAAGCCTGGCTCGAATTTCCCTGGAGGGCGGATGACGTTTGGGCCACTCTGACAGCGACGATTGCGGATGTTTACAAAACGAACAGATCCGCGATTACACCCGAGACGATCCTGGCACCCCCAACCGGTCAGCCAGGGCAGTGAGCCGTCTTTTCGGGCTTCCAGCCCGTTTCCGTAACCTCGAAAACCACAGTAAATTTCATACTTTTCGCTCCAAAAAGAGCCATAATGCAGCAGACTGGTCTAAAGCCATGATCCGCTCCTACCAGGGCCTCACGCCGACCATCCCCGCCACCTGTTACGTCGACCTCTCCGCGCAGGTCATTGGCGATGTCGTCCTGGGTGAGCACTCCAGCGTCTGGATGAACGCCGTCGTCCGCGGCGACGTCCACTCCATCCGCATCGGCGCCCACTCCAACGTGCAGGACTGCGCCGTCCTCCACGGCCAGCGCTACAAGTATCCCGTCATCGTCGGCGACTGGGTCACCATCGGTCACAACGCCACCGTGCACGGCTGCGTCATTGAAGACGCCTGTCTCATCGGCATCGGCGCCACCATCCTCAACAACGCGCGTATCGGCGAAGGCTCCATTGTCGCCGCCGGCGCGGTCGTTCCGGAGAACATGGTCGTCCCGCCGCGCTCCCTCGTGGCCGGTGTCCCCGGCAAAGTCCGCCGCGACCTTACCTCCGACGACCGCGAAGAGATCCTCATGTACGCGCGCAACTACCTCGATTACGTGAAGATCTACCTGGAGGAAACGACGCCGATCCACGTCAGGGGTTTCGTTGAGGAAATGAAGATCGCCAAGTGATCCGTCTCAGCAAAGCGAAGAGACAACCACTTCACGCCCCTCGCTCGATCTGCTCCAGGTGATGCCGCAGATGGACGACATAATCCGTCGCCACAAACTGCAGATCGTAGCGCGCGTCGCCCTTGTCCCAGATATGCCCCAGCGTTTCCGGTGCGATGCGCTCCATCACATCGGCCAGATGCCGGTTGTAGGCGGCCCATAACACCACCAGCTCCCGCCACGGGCGCGCCGCGTAATGGTTTAGGTTCACCCAGTCGTTCTGCTCGTAGCCGGGGAAGTGCAGCTCCGGGGCGGCCTGCATGCGGATGAACCGCTGGTGATTATTCGCCGCCGAATCGATCAGGTGCCCGAGAATCTGCTTGCGCGACCACTTGTCGGGCCCGGACGCAAGGCTCGCGGCCTCCTCCGGAATCGCCAGAAACTTCGCCTCGCTCTCCTGCACGGCCCTTCGCAGATCCGCAGCCGCTTCCACATGGTTCATGCTGGCATCCTCTTCAACACGTAAATCACCCACGGAGCGATCCTGGTTTCGCTCACCCAGGGGTAGGGCTCGTCGCCATGGGCTAAAGGTCTGCAGACCTGAACCGCTTCCAGGCTCGCCTCTCGATAAACCTCCCGATAGGATTCGTCCGTCCAGAGGATGTCTTCGACAGGTCTCCGATCCTGGTGGTCGGTAACAACGATGCGCACGACATCGCCGCTGCGCGCGGCAGCGTTCTCCGGGAAATCCCTGGTCGTAAACGAAGCCCATTCATGCGTATAGATATCCGGGGAGGAGACGACGCTGACGATAGTTCCGGCCGGACGAAGCAGGTGCCTCAGGTCGAAGAAGATCCGGACTTTTGCTGCGCTCGGAATGTTGTCAAACGTGAAAAGTGAAACGATCAGGTCGAAGCTGCCAGAATCGAACTCGGTCAAGTCGTCCCCGGGCACCATGCGGTAATCGCCCGCGGAATCCAGGTCGCGCGCGATCCGCAGCATGTCCTCGGAGATATCGACGCCCGTCACATCGAATCCCAGCTTGCGCAGGAACCGCGATGACCGTCCAGTGCCACAACCGAAATCAAGGGCCTTTGTGCCGGTCACATGCTCCGACAGGATCGCCGGAAGATCGCGGTAGGCCAGGTGATAGGTGTTGGCAAACTCCAGCGTGGCGTAAGCGTCGGCGCGACTGACATCCTCGTAGCAGTTGATAAAGTCCATCCCGGTTCTTCCCTCAGCCCGGCGTGCCATTTCCGCGGCTCCTCAACGGGAGAGGTGCAACTCGGTCAGCTGGTTCTCGTGGGAATCGTCCTTGTACTGGACGGAATGCAGGCTGAAAACCAGGAACACCAGGACGCCCGAAAAACTGAGTGCCAGGCCGCCGCAAAAATCTGCCAGCGAAGCCAGGTGAACCATCCGCCCCACAAAAACCGCCAAAATCGCGGCAAAGGAAAGAATCGCCAGCATGCGAATCGCAAGAACCGGCTCTCTGCGGCTGGCAGTCACTGTCTTCCACAGCGTAAACAGGCGTTTCATACCGGGAAGTCTAGCATGGCCCCACGAATACCACGGACTCCACTTCCAAAACCGGCCGCCTTTACCGAAACCCTCCAATCGCCGAAAATGAACGCAGAGGTCTACGGAGGTCTATGCCCCTTTCCGGCGAAGCCATTCGCGTAATGAATCTGGTGGACGACGTGGCGACCACCATGCGCCGCATGCTGGTTCTGGTTCCCGCTCTGCCCCCCGACGAACGCAAGCGCGTCAGCGACTACCTCAAGCAGTCCGAGCCCAATGCGGATGCGGTCGTCGCGGCGCTCGCCAACCCGAAGTAATCTCGGTCCGCCCGCGATGTCGCCCTGAAACGAAGGCCGAGCGTCGCAAGTCGAGTCGAGTGGGCGAAGGGCCTGCTTTTTCTGTTCTCTGTTGCCTGCCCTGCCCTCCCATCCACCCCCATTTTCGTCTCCATCCGTCTATCCCTTAGCCCCGCGGGGCGGGGAACCCCGAACCTTCCAGGCGCGTATCTGACAGCAGCCCATGCAGAGCCTCGGTGACACCTTCGGGCAGGTCTTTCTGGCCATCCGCGCCAACAAGCTCCGCTCGTTTCTCACCATGTTCGGCATCGCCTGGGGCGTCGGCTCCATGCTGCTGCTCATCTCCGTCGGCGAAGGCTTCCGCTCCGGCCAGAAGCGCGAGTTCGCCGAACTTGGCAACGACGTCATCATGATGTGGAACGGCAACATCCCCGCCGTCCCCGGCCAGCATACGGGGATGCGCCCCTACTACCTCACGCTCTCCGATGCCGCGGCCATCCGCAGCCAGGCGCCCGACGTGCGCGACGCAACCGCCCTTATCAATCGCAGCGACATCAAGCAGCAAAGCCCGTATGAAACCGCCGGCGGCCAGGTGCTCGGCGTCGAACCCAACTTCAAGACCATCCGCTATCTGCCCATCGCCCAGGGACGCTTCATTCAGCCCAGCGACCTCACCGACAAGAGCCGCGTCATCGTGCTCGGCTACAAAAGCGCGCAGCTCCTCTTTCCCGGCCACCCCGCGCTCGGCGAATGGGTCACCCTCAACGGTACCCGCTTCACCGTTATCGGCGTCTGCGACCGCGTCGGCCACGGCGACAACGACGACCGCAGCCAGCAGGTCTATATCCCGCTCTCCATCATGATGGACATGTTCGCGCTCAACTGGGGCAACAATCCCCAGGATACCGTCAGCAGCATCCAGTACCAGCCCACCGTCGCCACCCAGCACGTCGCTGCGGTGCATGAGGTGCATGAAATCATCGCCCGCCGCCACGGCTTCAGCCCCGACTCGAGCGAAGCCTTCACCGAATGGGATTCCGTCCAGTCCCAGCAGATGGTCGGCAAAATTTTCGACGCCATGGACATCTTTCTCGGCGGGGTGGGCCTTGTCACCCTGGCTCTTGGCGCGGTCGGCATCGTCAACATCATGCTCGTCTCCGTCACCGAGCGCACCAGCGAGATCGGCCTGCGCAAGGCCCTCGGCGCCACCAGCCGCAGCATCCTCGTTCAGTTCTTCCTTGAGGGGCTCACGCTTACCGGCGTCAGCGGCCTCATCGGCATCCTCGGCTCGGCGTTTTTTATGTGGGTGCTGCAACGGCTCTTCGGTCAAAACGTGGAGGGTTTCGATCCGCCCCGGCTCCAGCCCTGGTCTGCGGCGCTGGCCATCGTTGCCCTCAGCATCTGCGGCATCGTTTCAGGCCTTTATCCCGCCGCGCAGGCTGCCGCCATGGAACCCGTCGAAGCGCTCCGCCGCGAATAGGAGACCGCCATGATCCGCGACATCTGGGCACAAGCGTGGGAAGCGATGATCTACAACCGCCGCCGCACCTTCATCACGGTTGTCGGCATGGCGTGGGGCATCGCCACCGTCGTGTTGCTGCTGGCCTATGGCGCGGGCTTCGGCCAGGCCATCCAGAACATCTTTGCCCAGTGGGGCACCTACCTCATCGGCGTCTTTCCCGGCCGCACCTCGGAGCAGGTAGGCGGCTCCAAAGCCGGCGTCGAGGTCCGCCTCACTCAGGACGACGTCGATCGCCTCTGGGCCACCGTCCCAGGCGTCACCCACATCTCGCCGGCCATGTTTAAGCAGGTCAACGTCGCCAGCGACGAGCACATGTACAACTGGGAGATCAATGGCTACCGCGCCGAGATCGCCGACATCCTCAAGCTCGACATCGACCAGGGCCGTTTCTACACCGACCAGGACGATGAGAATCGCGCCCACGTCGCCGTGCTCGGCTCCGAAGCCAAAACCAAGCTGTTCGACGGCCGTTACGCTCTCGGCCAGCGCATTCGCCTTAACGGCATCGGCTTCACCGTCATCGGCGTACTCGAACCGAAAATGCAGGAGGGCGACGACGACGTCAATCGCCAGGTCTACATCCCCTTCAACACCTTCCAGGACTTCGGCGATCTGAAATATCTCGGCGGCATCTGGCTCACCTATCACGGCGACAATCAGGTCGTCGAGCAAGCCGTGCGCAACACACTCGCCGCCATGCACAACTTCCTGCCCTCCGACCACAACGCCATCTTCGTCGCCAATCTCATGCACCAGCTCCGCCAGTTCCAGATCATCACCATCGCGCTGGAGGCGCTGCTGCTCTTCATCGGCGCGCTCACGCTCGGTATCGCCGGCATCGGCCTCATGAACATCATGCTCGTCGCCGTCCAGCAGCGCACCCGCGAGATCGGCATCGAGAAGGCGCTCGGCGCCCGCCGCCGCCATATCCTCTTCCAGTTTCTCTCCGAAGCGCTGGTTATCGCCGCCGCCGGCGGCGTTCTCGGCATTGCCCTGGCCTATGCCGTCTCCATCGGAGTCGGCCGCATCACCTTTTACAGCGCCATCGCCCAGCATGCCCAGGACGCCGACATCCGCCTGTTGATTTCTCCGCTTTCCGTCGCCCTGGCCACTGTCATCCTGGCCTTCGTTGGCCTTGTCAGCGGCATGATTCCCGCTGTTCGCGCCGCCAATCTTGATCCCATCGAGGCATTGCGCTACGAGTGACGAGGCTTCGCGCAGGAACCCAAGGGCCAAACCCTGGTTGTCCGGAAATGAACACAGGAAAAGTCCAAATAAATAAGATACTTATCGGCGATTGATCGCCCCACTCGCTTCAGGGCGTCAGCCTATGGGTTTTGGAAGTTACAAAAGTGGACATATATCCATCTTGATTACCCTTCTTGCCCGCCAATGACTTGTTCATCAGTAGGTTACGGCTGCCTTTCCATTTTTGGTAACCGTCGTGAACCCTCTATGAAAAAAAAGGTTGACCCATTTCCCTCCAGAGGTTATTTTCAAAACTGTCGAATTCGACCTCCGGGCTACCGCCCGTCCTGATTCGCAATCCGGTCACGCAGAAGAGAAGTTCACTCCCCAGGAGCGCACCCTCTCTCGTCTGCATGAACTACCGGTGCACGGGGTTCGAAAGAGACATCCGCACTTTGCGAACGTTTTTTCAGAGCGGAAAAAGGTGATCGAAAGTTCTGGCTGCTGCGTCTAATGTGTTAAGGCTTCCGGTTCCCCTTCTTCCAAAACCTGCTTTGGGCCGGCAACTGGTTCAGCGGTTTTTCTGTGATCGAAAGCGGTCGGACATCTTACTAGTTGAAAAGCAAGGAGACACTACCATGCGTTCAGAATTGATTTTTGGTGCACTCACTCATATCAGCAATCGTTACCAGCTCTGCCAGCTGGCCTCCAAGGCGACTCGCAAGCTGCATAAGCCCAATACACGACTGCAGGACACGATGAACGACGTGCTCGTCCGCTTCCGGGAATCAAGCCCGGCAGCGGCCGTGCCGGTCTCCCGTCAGGAACCGCTTTCGATCCCGCAGCACCCCCAGCGCCGCGCCGCCTAACCGCAGCGCCGCGCTGCCTGGGGCGGCGCCTGGCCTGCTTCCGGTGCCCTTTCCCGGTTAAGATAATTCCAGAACCTCCGCTCTTCGAATTCCTTCCTGATTCAAAATCCCTCCTAAAAAAGTCTCACCGCAGGTGATTCATGACCATCGCAGAACTCAAAGAAAAAAACATCACAGAACTGAGCCGCATCGCTCGTACCCTTGAAATCCCGGGTTCCAGCGGCCTCCGCAAGCAGGATCTGATCTTCAAGATTCTCCAGGCGCAAAGCGAGAAAGAAGGCCACATTTTTGCCGAGGGTGTGCTCGAAATCCTCCCCGACGGCTACGGCTTCCTCCGCTCCCCCGATTACAACTACCTCCCCGGTCCCGACGACATCTACGTCTCTCCCTCGCAGATTCGCAAGTTCGACCTCAAGACCGGCGATACCATCAGCGGCAACGTCCGCCCTCCCCACGAAGGCGAAAAATATTTCGCGCTCGTCAAGATCGAAGCCATCAACTTCGAATCCCCCGAGGAAACCCGCAACAAGATTCTCTTCGACAACCTGACCCCGCTCTATCCCCAGGAGCGCGTCAAGATGGAAACGCTCCGCGAGAACATCAGCGGCCGCGTCATGGATCTGCTTACCCCCGTTGGCAAAGGCCAGCGCGGCCTCATCGTCGCTCCGCCGCGCACCGGCAAGACCATGCTGTTGCAGGCCATCGCCAATTCCGTCACCGCCAACCATCCGGAAATTGTCCTCATCGTCCTGCTCATCGACGAGCGCCCCGAGGAAGTCACCGACATGCAGCGCTCGGTCAAGGGCGAGGTCATCAGCTCCACCTTCGACGAGCCGGCCGCCCGTCACGTGCAGGTCGCGGAAATGGTCATCGAGAAAGCCAAGCGCCTCGTCGAGCACAAGCGCGACGTCGTCATCCTGCTCGACTCCATCACCCGCCTCGCGCGCGCCTACAACACCATCGTCCCGCCCTCCGGCAAAGTCCTCTCCGGCGGCGTGGACTCCAACGCTTTGCAGCGCCCCAAGCGCTTCTTCGGCGCGGCCCGCAATATTGAAGAAGGCGGCTCGCTCACCATCATCGCCACTGCCCTCGTCGATACTGGTTCCCGCATGGACGAAGTCATCTTCGAGGAGTTCAAGGGCACCGGCAACATGGAAATCATCCTCGACCGCAAGCTGGTCGATAAGCGCGTCTTCCCTGCCATCGACATTCAGCGTTCCGGCACCCGCAAAGAAGAACTGCTCATCCCCAAAGACGAGCTGGCCCGCACCTGGGTCCTGCGTAAGGTGTTGAATCCGCTCTCTCCTGTCGAGGCGATGGAGCTCCTGATCAGCCGCCTGGAGAAGGTCCGCAACAACGCCGAATTCCTGCTGAACATGAACTCCCTGTAAAATAAATCCAGGGGCGGGCCTTGACGCAGTGAGCGGTGAGAGCCAGAATCGCTCAGGATCGGAGCCACATCCCCATGGCCCAACAGACCTTTCGACCGGGGAGAAACGTCTTTGTCGTCAACGATTCTCCTGGCGGCCCGTACAGCGCCTTCTTCGATGACGATGGCGAGGTGGGATATTTTTACGCTGTCGATTTGACCGCCGAGAGTCTGATCCTTGACGTTCTCCCTGTCTATGACGTGCGCAGCGGTGCCGATCAACTCCGCCGCGCGTCGTTCTCCATCGTCTGGTCGCCCGATGGCCAGAAATGCGCGCTGCTGATCAACGGTAATCCCCACGCCGCCTTCGATTTCGCCGCGCAGCGTGGCTATGCGCGCGCCCGCATGCCCCGGACCTTCAACCCAAAGCGCGGCATCTGGCCCAGCTCCGACCATGCCTGGTCCGACGCCGCCGTCGCCTGGCTCGACCTCCGCAAAACCGCCTGACGCTCAATACGCCTGCAGCGGCTCAATCGGCAATCGCACCTGGAAGCATGTCTCGCCCGGTTTCGACTGCACGGTCAGGAAGCCGCGATGCTGCCGCACGATCCGCTGCGCCGTGTCCAGCCCCAGCCCCAGTCCGCTTCCTGGCGCCTTCGTGGTGAAGAACGGCTCGAAAATCCGCGCCTGAATCTCTGCCGGAATCCCCGGACCGTTGTCCCAAATCTCCGTCACCACGAACTCCCCGGAGAGATGCACGGCCAGCGCGATCGTTCCCTTGTCGTGTATCGCATCCAGCGCGTTCTCCAGCAGCGCCATCCACACCTGATTCAGCTCGCTGGCGTACGCCGAGATTCGCGGCAAACCCGCCGCGTACCGCCGCTCGATCTTCACCTTTTCGAGGCGCGACTGCAGCATGGTCAGCGTCGTTTCCAGCGACTGCGGAATGTCGATCTCCTGGATCGGCGCCTGATCCATCCACGAATAATCCTTCACCGCGCGAATCAGATCGAAGATCCGGCTGGTCGCATCCACCATCGCCTGCGCCATCCGCTCCGTCCGCGCCGACGATGCAAACTGCGACAGCACCACGTCCAGATGATTCCCGCCCAGCAGCTGCGCCAGTTCGTCCAGATTCTCCGTCGTGATGCCCAGCTCCGCCAGGTCCGGCACAATCTGCACGTTCCGTTCCACGCCGTGCGCGCGCAGCCACTGCTGCAGGACGTCCTCCCGTTGCGCCTGAGTCACCGTGCTGGCCGGCCGCGCCTTCGCCTGCTCCTCCACACGCGATCGCCAGGCGCGAATCCCCTCCAGATGCGCATCGTCGAGGCACAAACTCCCCAGCAGAAATTTCTGATGCCCGTACGTCTGCAGCTCCTCGATCAGCCCCGACGCCACCCGCTGCGCCGCCGACGCCGGATTGTTCAGCTCGTGAGCCAGATTCCCGGCCAGCTTGCCCAGCGCGTTCAGTTTTTCCGTCTGCTGCTCCAGCCGCGTCATCTCCCGCACCCGATCCAGCAGGATCGACACGCATCGCTGCCCCATCGACGGAATGGCCTGCAGCATCTCCGGGAAAACCGCGCGGTCGATCTGGATGCACCACAGATCCGTAGCCGCAAATCCCTGCCCGCCGTGCGTCTTCATGCGCGAGAAGGGAAGCAGCCCCGTGATCTGCCCGGCGCGCCCGATGAACAGTGCCAGCCCGCCCTGCGAACGGCGCACATGCGCCTCGCCCTTCAGCAGAATCCACATTTTTGTTGCCGGGTCGCCCTCGCGGAACACTCCCGCGCCGGCCGGAACCGAAACTTCTTCTCCGTGCGTGGCCAGCCATTCCAGCTCGCTGTCCGTGAGCCCGTGCAGCGCCGGCACGCGCTTCAGCGCATCCACAATTTCAGGCAGCGGAGTTTTCCGGGTTTCCCCCGCGAGGGCCGTGGTTGGAACCGGCAGATCGGTCGCAGTCGATGACTCCATAAGCCCTCCTTCGGGGTCCCGGCACGCCCGGGGTGGGCGCGATGGGGTGGTTTATCTATCCAAAATGCTATCCGAACCGTGGCCTGCGCGCTTTTTCGTCCGGTTAATTCGCGTGCGGCCGCCGCATTTCCGTCTGCCGCAGGGGCGTGCTGTCGATCAGCGTGTTCAGCCGGTCTGAAGTCACCGGCGCCGACGCGCGTATCTTCACGCTCCCGTCCTCATCCAGCAACAGCACAGCAAAAGCCCCGGGCGCGATATGAAACTTCGCCCGTACCTCCGCCATCTCCTTCGGGTCCAGCACCGTGTATGGCGAATCCGCCGGCGTCGTCACCCTCCGCCCATCCGGAACAATCGGCGTGTACAGCACAAAGCGGTCCATCATATCGTCCGCGTCTTTATCCAGGATCTCCACCTGCTTCCGCAGCCGCGGGTCGTCTCCATTCGGACTGAAAACCAGCAGCGGCCGATAGCACCCCTTCATCGCCGCCAGCGACTTCGGCACCACCGCGCACGTGGGACCCGCCTGCGCATAGCCCCGGGCCCCCAGCAGAACCATAACCACTGCGCCGATCAAGAGTCGTCCGCTCATCGATCTCGCTTCACGAACACGCGCGGTGCCAGACACCATCACCTGTACCCTGCAACCTGACTTCAGGCAGTCACCGTCTCTGCTTCCGCCGCCGGCCGCACCACGCCATCCTTCACCACCACCGGATCGAGGAACGGCATGGCCGCCCGCAGTTGCGCGCCCACCTCTTCCACCTGAAGCCCGGCCTCCTTCTTCCGCATCTCGGTGAAATTCTTCCGCCCTGTCTTGTTCTCTTCGATCCACTTCTTTGCGAAACTTCCGTTCTGGATCTCCGTCAGCAGCTTCTTCATCTCCGCGCGCGTCGCATCGGTCACAATCCGCGGCCCCGCCGTGTAATCGCCGTACTCCGCCGTATCGGAAATCGAGTACCGCATGTACGCGAGCCCGCCCCGGTACATCAGGTCCACGATCAGCTTCAGCTCATGCAGGCACTCGAAATACGCGATCTCCGGCTGATACCCGGCCGCCACCAGCGTGTCGAACCCCGCTTTTACCAGCGCCGACGTTCCCCCGCACAGCACTGCCTGCTCGCCGAACAGATCCGTTTCGGTTTCTTCCGCGAACGTGGTTTCGAGAACGCCGCCCCTCGTCCCGCCTATCCCTTTGGCATAGGAAAGCGCCAGCTTTAGTGCATGGCCTGAAGCATCCTGATGCACCGCGACCAGGCAGGGAACGCCGCCGCCCTCGATAAACACCTCGCGCACCCGATGCCCCGGCCCTTTCGGCGCCACCATCGACACGTCGACCTCCGCCGGCGGCTGGATCGCCCCAAAGCGAATGTTGAACCCGTGCCCGAACATGAGCGTCTTGCCCTTCTTCATGTGCGCCGCAATCTCCTTCGCATACGTCTCGCCCTGCGAATGATCCGGCGTCAGGATCATGATCACGTCCCCCCACGCCGCCGCGTCGCTCACCGATGTCACCTGCAGCCCGGCCTTCTTCGCCTTCTCCACGGACTTGCTCGTCGCCGGCAGACCCACCCGCACGTCCACTCCCGAATCCTTCAGATTCAGCGCGTGCGCATGCCCCTGCGAGCCATACCCAATCACAGCAACCTTCTTCTGCTGGATCAGCGATAAATCGGCATCCTGATCGTGATACGTCTTCGCCATTCTTTTCCTCTTCTCCCAAAACTTGTCGAACCAAACCAAACGCAGTAGCGTCTACCCAGCTTCCAGCTTCCAGCCTTTAAAATCCCGCTTCTTCCGCCATCAGCACATCGCTGGCGCTGGCCTCCACTTCGGCCTTCAGCTCATCCGCGGTCTCCAAACCCGGCACCCGCATCGCCTCCAGCACCCGGCTGGTGTGCTGACCGCGCCGCATCACCATCCGGCCCGTGCGCGAAATCTCCAGGATCCGATCGCCGTTCTCGTTCAGCACCTGAATCAGCCCCTCGATCTTGCTCTCTACGCCCGTAATCTCGATCATCAGCGACTCCGGCGCCAGATCCACAATCCGCGCCCGGAACACTTCCGCGAGCTCGAAAACCTGCGATCGCGTCTGCGGCGTCGCCGAAACTTTGATCAGCGCCAGCTCCCGCGCCACGTGCGACAGCTGGCCGATATCGTCTACCTGCAGCACATTCTCCAGTTTATAGAGACTCGCGGCGATGCGGTGCCCCGCCGTCGGCGACGCCTCGCAGACAATCGTCATCCGCGACACGCCCACCCGCTCGGAATGCCCCACCGTCAGCGACACAATGTTGATGTTCAGCCGCCGAAACAGCGACGCAACCCGCGTCAGCACGCCCGGCCTGTCTTCCACCAGTGCAACAAATGTATGCAACATAAACCGCCTCTTTCGGGCTACCAGCTTTTCGATCACTTGTCCTGCGCCGTCTCCACCAACGGATTCTGTTCCGGCCGCCGGATCATCTCATGCAGCGCCGATCCCGCCGGAATCATTGGATACACCGAGTCTTCCTTCTCCACCAGGAAATTGATCACGAACGGACCCTTGTGCTTCTGCGCTTCCGCAACCGCCGGCAGCACCTCCGCCCGCGTCTTCACTGCCTTTCCGCGAATCCCATGTGCTTCCGCCAGCTTCACAAAATCCGGGCTCAGCAGCGGAGTCGACTGGTAGTTCTTCTCGTAGAAGAATTCCTGCCACTGCCGCACCATCCCCAGATAGCCGTTGTTCACCACGGCAATATTCAGGTCCAGCTCCTCCTGCGCCGCGGTTGACAACTCCGCCGCCGTCATCTGGAACCCGCCATCGCCCGCCACCACCCACACTTCCTTCTCCGGACACGCAATCTTCGCCCCAATCGCTGCGGGCAGCGCAAACCCCATCGTCCCCAGGCCGCCCGACGTGATCAGCGTCCTCGGTTCATCGTGCTTGTAATACTGCGCCTCCCACATCTGGTGCTGACCCACGTCCGTCACCACGATGGCCTTGCCCTCGGTCGCCTTCCACAAATCGTGCATCACATGCGCCGCGTACAAATGCCCGCTGTCCGGCAAATTGCGAATGTCGCGTACCGCGCTCTCGCCCTTGCTCGCATCAATCTCCCACAACCACTCCGACTCGCCCTTCGCATCGCGCGCCGCCCGGCCCTGCGTCCCGGAACCTGTTCGCTGGGGCGGAAGATGCGGCAGCAGCGCCTCCAGGGCCTCCTTCAGATCGCCAATCAGCGCCACATCCGCCTTCACATTCTTGTTGATCTCCGCCGGGTCCACCTCGATGTGAATCTTCTTTGCGTTGGGCGCATATGTCGCCAGTGTCCCCGTCACGCGATCGTCGAACCGCATCCCGCACGCGATCAGCAAGTCCGACTGCTGGATCGCATGGTTCACCCACGCCTCGCCGTGCATGCCCATCATGCCCAGCGAAAGCGGATGCGACGCCGGAAATCCGCCCAGCCCCAGCAGCGTCGACGCCACCGGAATGCGCATCCTCTCCGCCAGCGTGCGCACCTGTGCGCCCGCACCCGACTGCAGCACTCCGTGCCCCGCCAGGATCACCGGCTTCTTCGCGCTCCGAATCAGCTCCGCCGCCTGCAGAATCGACGCCGACTCCGTCTTCAGCATCGGGTGCGGACGATGCGGCTTCGGCTCCGCTGCCGCAAAATCGAAGTCCGCCGAACCCTGCTGCGCATCTTTCGTGATGTCCACCAGCACCGGCCCCGGCCGTCCCGACTTCGCCACCAGAAACGCCTCGCGAATCGTCCGCGCCACATCCTCCGCGCGCGTCACCACATAGTTGTGCTTCGTCACCGGCAGCGTGATGCCCGTGATGTCCACCTCCTGGAAAGCATCCGTGCCCAGCACCTTGCTCGCCACCTGTCCCGTGATACAGACAATCGGCACCGAATCCAGCATGGCCGTCGCAATGCCCGTCACCAGATTCGTCGCGCCCGGCCCCGACGTCGCAATCGCCACGCCCACCTTGCCGGACGCGCGCGCGTAGCCATCGGCCATGTGCGCAGCGCCCTGCTCGTGCCGTACCAGCACGTGCCGGATCGGAAACTTCCGCAGCGCGTCGTACGCCGGCAGAATCGCTCCGCCCGGATACCCAAACACGACATCGACGCCCTCACCTGCCAGCGTCGCCCACAA
>JASHPM010000542.1 GCA_030038115.1 Acidobacteriaceae bacterium
GTAATCACATCGAAGGTGAACGCATTCGCCGTCGCCATCGGCCAGGGCGCAAACCACGGACCCTGGTTGAAGCCCAGCGTAAAGTCCGGCGAGTTCAGTGCGGTGATCATTCCCGTCACCTGGCTCGGCTCCAGCTCCACGCTTTCGGTCGTGAACGAAACCGTCCGCGGAGGTCCCCATCCGCCCCAGCCCGGTCCGCCCGTCGAGCTCAGCGTCCCGTTCTCCACCACCACATCCAGGTTCTGCCCCACCAGCAAATCCGCGGATCCGGTAAAGCTCAGCCCTGTGGGAATCGTGAAGCCGTTATTGTCGATCGACCAGGTCGCGCCGCTCGCGATCGTCACCGTAGCCAGTCCGCCCAGGGGCACGCCGCTTGTGGCCATCGGGCTCTTGTGCAGGATCATCTCCACCATCGTTTCACCCGCCGGCGTCGGCAGTGGAAGGATCTTGATCATCGTTCCCTCCACCGTCTGTGTGCCTGCCGCCTGCTCAAACGTCACCTGGCCGGCCTGCAGAATCCCGCCGCTCTCTACGCCCGTCACCTGTACCTGCACCACCTGCCCGTCCGCCACGCATGCGAAACCCGCAGTCGCGCAGGCGCTCGTCGGGAAGTCGTCAAATGTCGCGCTGCTGGCGTCCACCGTGAACGTCCTGCCCCACGCCGTCAGCATCGTGAACTGATTGTTGCTCGTGCTGATGCTCTCCACTTCGCCCGTCACAGATCCGAACTGCGGATGCATCGGCGCCGACGGAAGTTCCGCGATCGAAATGCCGTTCGCCACGCCCAGATTCACCGAAAGATCGGACTGAATTACCGTATTCAGATGAAAATCCACCAGCAATCCCAGCGGAGTAGTCGCGCTCAGTGTGACCGGGAAGGGTGACGACGAAAAGCTCACTGTCGCTGAGTTGTCGATCGTCGGCGTTAGCTGGCAAACGCTGCCCACCGCGCACTCGCTCGCAATCGATGAGTCCGACTGGTTGAAGATCACCAGCTCCGGACTGGCAAACGTCAGGCTCAGGCTGTTGTACATCCCCGGCGTCACGTCCGTTGTGTTCAAAAACGCCGACAGCGCCTGCAGCTGCGTCACGTCGATCTGGATCGGCGTGTTGTTGCTCAGCAGCGATACCGCTGGTCCCGATGCGGGCGTCAGCGAAGCCGCCGTCAGGCTCACCTGGAAAAACAGCACCTGCACGCCCGCCGGCGGATCGTCGGTCATGCTCAGCGAGACCGGCACGCCGTTCGTCACGGTTGAAGGGTTGGTTGTGTTGCCGCACCCGGTCAGCAGCGCCAGCGACACGACCGGAACAGACAGAAGAGCTAGACTCTTTCGCATCTTTTTGACCTCCTCAAGGCGAGAGGCCAGGGCAGCATTGCAATGCGCGCTCATCAAGGCGTTTCAGAGAAATTCACTAACCCGCGCCGGGACCCCCCGGCCGGAGTTTCGCGAGCCCCGAATTGCGTTCGGCGATGATCGCGCCCCAAAAAGCCAAACAACAACCCCATCTGGTTTCCCGCTGTTTTGGCACGAGTATAGACCGCCGGGAAACCGGATTAGTTGCTTTTCGCAGACTATCTATTGGTCACGAATTTCGAAGAGCCCAAAGTTCCGTTACTCCAGTAATGGCACCCTCCCGTGGCACCATCCCGCTGGTAGAATTCTCCCCTTACACAGCACCGGAGGCCCTCCATGTCCTCGAACCACGATCTCCCCTCCCGTCGCGATTTTCTCGCCGCCGCCGGAGCCGTCACCGCCACCGCTCTCCTCCCGCCCGCGCTCTCCGCGTCCGTTCCCCCACTCACCAGCTCGCCCCTCCAACCCTTCCCGCTCGGAACATGGATCGACGACGACCACGGCCTCCCCGCGTACCAATACACCGGCCCGCTGCGCTTCCCGTCGAGCCCCATCTACGACAACGCCCCTATGCTCCCCGACGATCCCTTCTTTCTCCTCGGCAACTATCGCCTCACCCTTTTCGCCCACTCCAGCGGCGCTCTGCAGCTGCTTACCGGTGAGCGCGCCTGGGGCCGCATGAATCAGGGCGACACCCCCTTCAGCGGCGCGTATCAGGCCACCGTCGAAGCCGGCGGCACAAAGTACAACCTCATCGGCATCGACGAGCCCGCCGCTGTCGCCGCCACCAAACGTTTCGGCGTCGGCTTCGCCCGCTATGACTATGCCCTCACTCCGACCCTTTCCGTCACCCGTCTCATTTCCGTCGCCCCCTCCACCAAACTCAACGAGGGAACCTCCGCCTTTCTCGTCGAAGTCCTCCTCCGCAACCATGGGACCCAGCCCCTCAGGCTCCGTTACGTCGAAGCCATCGCGCCCCGCTACCAGCAAATCTTCGCCACCTGGAATGAGGACCAGCGCCTGATCGCCTGGGCGCCCGAATCGCCCGCCGAAGACGGCCGCACCCTCATCGTCCGCTTCACCGCCCAGCCCAAACGCCGCATGGCTTTCCCGCCGCCTGGGCAAATGTCCCGTCTCGAGCAGTTCCCGCCCGCGCTATTTGTATCTTCTGCTGATACAAACACGCTGCCCATCAGCACCGGCGGAGCCGTCGGCGCCTGGATCGGCGCTCTCTGGGGAGGCGATCTCCAGCCCGGCGAAGCCGAAACCCGCCGTCTCGCCTTCGTCATCGGCTACTCCCGCGATTCCAGCTCCGCCATCGACTCGCTCGCCGCGCAACTCGCCCCGCCATCCTCCGACCCGGTAATCATCGCAACCGGCTCCGCATTCGGCGAAGCCTGGAACAAAGTCGTCCCCGCTTTCGCCAGCGAACCTGACCCCATCCTCCGCCGCGAAATGCGCTGGAACGCCGCCGTCCTCGAGCAGATGGCCACCTGGCGCGAGTATTACGACGAAACCATCATCCCCCAGGGCACGATCTATGACTACACGTGGGGCTGGGTGGCCTCCATGCGCGATCAGGCCCAGCACGCGCTGCCCCTCTGCCACACCAACCCCGCTCTGGCCCGCTCCACGCTGCGCTTCCTCATGAAGCGTACCCTCCCCGACGGCACCATCCTGCTCAACGACAGCGGCTTCGGCTGGTCGCCCTCCGGCGGGCAGCAAACCAGCGATCAGCAGCTCTACTTCTTCCTGCTGCTCACGGAATATCTCCGCGTCACCCGCGACGTCACCGTCCTCACTAACCCCATCGGCTACTACCCTCTCGAGAATTCCGGCCGCGACACCGGCCTCGCTCACGCCCGCCAGTGCTTTCTCTTTCTCCGCGATCGCGTCGGCGTCGGCCCCCACGGCATCGTCCGGCGCTGGAACTCCGACTGGAACGACATGTTCGGCTGGTGGCCTTCCAGCCATCCCTACAACACCGAGTTCGACGTCTCCGAAAGCCACATGAACTCTGCCATGGCCGTCGTCATCCTCGCCGGCCTCGCCGGTCAACTCGAGCGCCACGCCCCTGCTCTCAGCAGCATCCCCGAGTCCGTCGAGTTCATCGCCGCTCTGCGCGAATACCGCGCCCAGCTCCACGACGCTTTTCTGCGCGATCTCGGCGATCGCGCCTTCCCGCGCCGCGCCTACCTCTGGTTCAACGAGCCCCTCGGCGAAAAAGAAATGTGGATTGAGCCCCAGGGTTTCACCCTCCAGATTCCCGAGTTCCCCGCCGACCGCAAACGCCGCCTGTGGGCTGAGCTCCAGCAGCGCCTCCTCCACGGCGAAGCCATGGGCCCGCGTCAGATCGAAACGCCTGTCGTGCGCCCCGGCACGCCCCAGGGCTCGCGCGAAAATGGCGGCTTCTGGTACGCCCTCAACGGTCCCGTCATCCTCGGCCTCGCCACTTTCGATCGCCCCGGGGCAGAAAGTCTTCTGCGCCGCATGACCTTCGCCAGCTATGCCCGCCAGTTTCCCGATTACTGGACCGGCCAGTGGATCGCCTCCGACTCCCTCGACTCCTCGCTCCTGAAAACCAACGGCCTC
>JASHPM010000543.1 GCA_030038115.1 Acidobacteriaceae bacterium
AGCTGTTCGCACTTTTCTTACCGAAGGGAGTCCGACCGTGTTCACTCTGCTCCGCAAATCCTCCTTCCGTTTTCGCTTCGCCGCCCCGCTTTCCGCCGGCGCGCTCGTGCTCGGCGCCGCAGTCGCCTTCGCCCAACAGCCTGCGCCCAGTGCCGCATCCCAGGATAAGAGCCCCGCCGCGGGCTTCGACGCCTTCACCCTCCGCCAGATCGGTCCCTTCCGCGGCGGCCGCGTCGACGCTGTCTGCGGTGTCGCCGGCCAGCCCCTCGTCTACTACTTCGGCGGGACCGGAGGCGGAGTGTTCAAGACCACCAATGGTGGCCACACGTGGATCCCCATCACCGACGGCCACATCGACTTTGGCTCCATCGGTTCCATTGCCGTGGCGCCCTCCGATTCTAACGTCGTCTACGTTGGCACCGGCGAAAGCGCGATCCGCGGCAATGCCTCCCATGGCGACGGCGTCTATAAATCGACGGACGCCGGCCAGACCTGGACGCACATCGGCCTCGAAGACACTCAGCAAATCGGCCAGATCCGCGTCGATCCCCACGATCCCAGTCTCGTTTACGTCGCGGCCCTCGGACACATGGCCGGCCCCAACGCAGAGCGCGGCGTCTTTCGCTCTAAAGACGGCGGCAAGACCTGGCAAAAGGTCCTCTTCAAAAGCGAGAATGCCGGGGCCATCGACCTCGCCATGGACGACACCAATCCCCGCGTCCTCTACGCCAGCTTCTGGCAAGTGGTCCGCCATCCCTGGACCTTCGAGAGCGGCGGTCCCGACAGCGGCATCTGGAAGTCCACCGACGGCGGCGACACCTGGACCGACATCACCCACAACCAGGGCCTGCCCAAGGGCGTCCTCGGCCGCATCGGCCTCGCCGTCTCACCCGCCAATCCCGAGCGCGTCTGGGCCCTCATCGAAGCGCAGGAGGGCGGCATCTTCCGCTCCGACGACGGCGGCAAAACCTGGTCCAAACAGAACGGCGACAACTCCATCAAGCAGCGCGCCTGGTACTACTCCCAGATTTTTGCCGATCCCAAAGACGAAAACACCGTCTACGCGGTCAACACCGCACTGTTCAAATCGACCGACGGAGGCAGGACCTTCACCAGGATTCGTAACCAGCACGGTGACAATCACGATATGTGGATCGCCCCCGAGGATCCGAAGCGCTTCATCGAATCCTCCGACGGTGGCGCCCAGATCAGCTTCGACGGCGGCAAGAGCTGGAGCACCGAAGACAATCAGCCCACAGCCCAGTTCTACCGCGTCTCCGTCGACAACGACTTCCCCTTCCACATCTACGGAGCGCAACAGGACAACACCACCGTCGCCATCCTCAACCGCGGCAACTCCGGCTCCATCACCACCAGCGACTGGCACGATGCAGGCGGCGGCGAAAGCGGCTGGGTGGTCTCCGATCCTCTGAACTCCCGCTACATTTATGCCGGCTCCTACGACGGCCTCCTCACCCGCTACGACACGCTGACCGCCTCCCAGCGCAACATCAACGCCTGGCCCGATAACCCCATGGGCTCTGGCGTTGAAGCCATGAAGTACCGCTTCCAGTGGAGCTTCCCGCTGCTCTTCTCACCCCACGACCCGCACCGTCTCTATGCCGGCGCCAACGTCCTTCTCGCCACCACCGACGAGGGCCAGCACTGGACCGTCATGAGTCCCGACCTCACCCGCAACGACAAATCCAAACAGGGTCCGTCTGGCGGCCCTATCACCAAAGACAACACTGCTGTCGAGTACTACGACACCATCTTCACCTTCGATGAGTCGCCCGTGAAAGCCGGCGTCATCTGGGTCGGCTCCGACGATGGCCTCATCCACGTCACCCAGGACGACGGCAAGACCTGGCAGAACGTCACACCCAAAGACATGCCGGAGTGGATCCGCATCAACTGCATCGCCGCGTCTCCCTTTGACCCCGGCGCCGCTTACATTGCCGCCACCATGTATCTCTCCGACGACTTTCATCCCTTCCTCTACAAAACCACCGACTACGGAGAATCGTGGACCAAAATCGTCGACGGCATCCCCGCCGATGACTTCACGCGTGCCATTCGCCCCGATCCCAACCAGAAGGGCCTGCTTTTCGCCGGAACCGAATCGCATCTCTACATCTCGTACGACGACGGCGATCGTTGGCTGCCCTTCCAGCTCAACCTGCCCGCCGTTCCCGTCACCGACCTCGCTTTCCAGAAGACCCAGGACGATCTGGTCATCGCCACGCAGGGCCGTTCCTTCTATGTGCTCGATGACCTGCCCCTCGCGCGCGCCCTCAACCCCGCGAAATTCCAGCGCAGTTCCGACGTCGTTCTTTTTCCTGTCAAGAAGGCCATCCGCATCGACGGCGGTGGTGGCTTCGGCGGTGGCGGCCGTGATCCCAGCGCCGGCCAGAATCCCCCCAGCGGCGCAGTCATCTACTACTACCTCAAGGACAAGCCTGACGGCGAAGTGAAGCTGCGCATCCTCACCGCTGACGGCAAGCTCGTCCGCGAAATCTCCAGCAAGCTAAGGCCCGACCAGGGCGTTGAGAACGAAGACTTCGGCCCGCGCACTCTGCCCGCGCCCGCCAAAGCCGGCCTCAACCGCTATGTCTGGAATCTTCGCTACGACGACGCCACCGGCTTCCCCGGCCTGCTCATGTGGGATGGCTCGCTGCGCGGTCCCATCGCGAATCCCGGCGACTATAAGGCCGAACTCATCGTCAACGGCAAGACCTGGTCCGAAAACTTCACTGTCATCAAGGATCCCCGCGCCCCCACCACGCCCGAGGACTTCGACAAGCAACTCACTTTCGCCCTCAAAATCCGCGACCGTGTCACTGAAGCCAATCAGAGCGTCATCGACATACGCGCCGCCAAAGACCAGCTCAAGCCTTACCTCACCAGTTCCAACGACCATGTGAAGAAGAGCGCGAAAGACCTCACCGGCCAGCTGACCACCATTGAAGAGGCCATCTACCAGACCAAACTCAAGGCCGACGAGGACGCCCTTAACTATCCCATCAAACTCAACAACAAACTGGCCGCGGTTGAAAACGTGGTCGAGGAAACCGACGTCGCGCCCACCGCGCAGTCTTACCAGGTCTACGACGAGCTGTCGGGCCAGCTGCAAACCCAGCTCGACCAGCTCCACAAGATCGAAACCACCGGTATCGCCGACTTCAACAAGCTGGTCCGCGATGAGAAGATCCCGGCTGTCACCATCCCGAAAGAGGCGGCCACGCCGCCGGCTCCGTGATTCGGCGTCCAAAAACTGGGTAGTGGGTCTTCAGATTGACCCACTACCCAAAATTCCAGCCGCGCCCCCAGCGGAACCCAATCACCACCGGTATATCGTCAGATTGTCCAGGTACACCGTCGACGACCCGCTCGGTCCCCGTCCGTCCACTTGCAGATTGGTAAGCAGCGTCGAGCCCCACCCCAGCGCGAATGCCGACGGAACCGTGGCCCCGATGTCCTGCTCCACATCGTCCAGCCACACTGACTCGTAGGTCACGTTCCCCGCACTGTCTCTGGAGTAGAGCACCTGCACGTGGTGCCACGTCTCAACGCTCCACTCCTGCAGATCGCAGGCCTGATCCGATTTCAACCACTGGTCGACGTACCTCTCCGGCGTCCCCGCGTTCGTCGTGTAATCCCATGTCTTCGAATAGCCGTCGCACTGAAATCCAAAAATTACCGTCTGCCCGTTGGCCATCACCTGATTCACGTCCATCTCCAGATTGGCCACGTCGCTTACCGAACCGTCCAGATACACCCAGGCATCGTAAAGAAAATGCGTTGCCGCCGTGTCCTGCCCGAAGGAAACGTAGTACCGCTCCGCGCTGCTGCCTGTGTAATCTGTCACGAACTCGCGCGCCTGCCCGCTCAGCGAAGGCGAATCCACAATCGCCATTGTGCCGCTCGCGCTCCCGCCCGTTCCGCCGCTGTTCGTATCGTAAGCAGCCTCCCAGGTGCTCATCGCCTGAATGGCGCTCACGCTGATCGCATCGGAGGGAACCAGAGCCAGTGCCCCTCCCGAACCTCCCGATCCACTGCCGCTGCCGCTCGAACCCCCACTCCCGCCCGAGCTCCCACTTCCACTGCCACTTCCGCCTGAACTCCCGCTCCCACCCGAGCTCCCGCTGCCGCTCGAGCCTCCGTTCCCGCCCGAAGGGGTGCCGCTTCCCGTGCCACTCCCAGTCCCGCTGCCAGTCCCGCTGCCCGCGCCGCTGCCTGCGCCACTGCCCGTGCCCGAGCCAGTGCCACCACCTGCTGCCGGCTGTGTCGGGGTGAAGTTATGAACGATCGAGCCACAACCCGCGACGATCGTGGCAGCCATCAGCAGAGAAAGCGCGCCGGCGGTCCAGTGAAGGGTTTTCACGCTTGTGCCCCAGACCAGTGAGTGAATTCGAGTGCGCCTGTCGGGACTTGCAGACACCGCTGCGCCGGAGTGCCAGGACGCCAGGTCGAGGCTCTCCCCGCTAACGTTTTTCCACGATCCGCATTTCTCGTGTGTAGTTAACCGGAAAGTAAGCAATGTTATCGGTGACGACAATCACCAGAAGGAGGAACGCCGCAAACCACAGTAACTTCCCATCCTGCTACCCTTCCCCCATGGCCGTCCGCAAGATCGTCCACGTCGACATGGACGCCTTCTACGCCTCGGTCGAGCAGCGCGACGATCCAAAACTGCGCGGCAAGCCGGTCGTTGTCGCCTGGCTCGGCAACCGCTCTGTCGTTTGCGCAGCGTCCTATGAGGCCCGCCGCTTTGGCGTACGCTCCGCTATGCCGGCCCTGCGCGCCCAGCGCCTTTGCCCCGATGCCATCTTCGTTTCCCCGGACTTTGTCCGCTACCGGGCCGTCTCCCGCCAGACTCGCGACATCTTCCGTCGCTTCACCGACCTCATCGAACCGCTCTCTCTCGACGAAGCCTACCTCGACGTCACGGAAAACAAATGCGGTTTGCCCACCGCGACTAAAGTAGCCAGCGCCATCCGCCGCCAGATTCGCGACGAGCTCCACCTGACCGCGTCCGCCGGCGTCGCTCCCAACAAATTCCTGGCCAAGATCGCCTCCGACTGGAAAAAACCCGACGGCCTCTTCGTCATCCAGCCCGGCGACGTCGATGCATTCCTCCCCCCGCTCCCCGTCGAGCGCCTGCCCGGCGTCGGGAAAGTCACTGCTGAGCGCCTGGCGAATCTCGGTATCCGCACCGTCGGCGACCTGCGCAACATGGAACTGGCCGCTATCGAAAACCACTTCGGCCGCCATGGCCTGCGTCTGCACGAGCTGGCCCTCGGCATCGACGAAAGTGAGGTCGTCCCCGACCGGCCCACAAAATCCATCTCCGCCGAGGACACTTTCGAGCGCGACATCGCCCTCGAGGAAACCGAAGACGCCATCCGCCGCCTCGCCGAAAAGGTCTGGAACGCGTCACGCAAAGAGTCGCGCATTCCCCGTACCGTGGTCCTGAAACTGAAGACCGCGGAATTTAAAATTCTCACCCGCTCGCTCACCCCCAGCGAACCCGTTTCCTCCTGCGAACAGCTGACGGGAATCGCCCTCTCGCTGCGCCGGCGTGTGGACCTTGCTCCCTCGCAGCGCTTTCGCCTCATCGGCGTTGGCTTCCACAATTTCCGCGAGCCCGAAGATACACCCGCCCAACCCATTCTTTTTCCTTCTGACCTGGACTGATGTCCGCCTCAGAGGAAAAAAGGACTCCTCATCCTGAGGAGCTTGAGCGACGAAGGACGTCGGGATCCTCTTTTGAACGCTGAACGCTGAGCGCTGAACGCTGGTTTACGCCGCCGCCTTTGCTCGCGGCGGGCGCACCACCACCGGCACGATGATCGACACCAGCATGATCGCGGCAATCACATGCAGCCCGAAAGTAAACGAAGTGCCGCTCTGGCGCAGATGCGCGATCAGCAGCGGACCAAAGGCGCTGGCAAAGCCCCAAGCCGTCAGCATCAGGCCGTAGATGGGCCCGATGTTCTTCGCGCCGAAGTAGTCCGCGGCAAACGCCGGCATCGTGCCAAATCCGCCCCCATAGCACATCAGAATGATGAACGTCAGCACCGTCAGAAAATTCGCCTGTGCAATATAGGGCATGATCCAGAAAAGACCCGCCTGACAGACGTACATCAGTACAAACGTCCAGCGGCGCGTGATTCCGTCGGAAACCCACGCCCAGAAAACGCGCCCCACGCCATTGCCGATGCTCGCGATGCCCACCATCCCTGCCGCCACGATCGCCGTTACTTTGGCGATCTCCTGGAACATCGGCGACTCCTGCGAAATAACCGAGATGCCCGCGGAAGTATTCAGAAACAACGCCAGCCACAGCGCCCACCACTGCCATGTTGCCAGCGCGCTGCCCAGCGTGTAGTCCGTCGCCGCGCGCTGCTTCACCTGCGTCGCGGTCGGAGTCCATCCGGCCGGCGCATATCCCGCCGGCGGATTCTGCATGAACAACCCCGTGACCACCACAACGATGAAATACGCGATCCCCAGATACGCGAAGGTGTGCAGCACGCCTACGCTCTGGATCAGCTTCTGCGCAATCGGAGCCGTCACCAGCGCGCCTGCTCCGAATCCGCCTACCGCCACGCCCGTGATCAGGCCCCGCCGGTCGGGGAACCACTTCACCAGCACCGCGATGGGAACGATATAGCCGAATCCCAGTCCGGTCCCGCCGATAATCCCGTACGAAACATAGAGCCACGTCAGGTTGTTCGCGGAGAAGCTGGCCAGGAAGACTCCAAGCCCGTAAAGAAGGCCCGCCGTCAGCGCAACTGGCCGCGGTCCTTTCTTATTCAGCCAGAGTCCTCCGAAGAACGTTGCAATCCCCAGCACAAAAACGCAGATGGTGAACGTCAGCGTCACCTGCGAAATCGTCCAGTGGAACTGCTTCACCAGCGGAGTGCGAAACACACTCCACGCATAGACGGCGCCCAGCGCCATCTGCATAAAAACTCCCGCAAGAGCAATACCCCAACGCTTGCCTTTCGAC
>JASHPM010000544.1 GCA_030038115.1 Acidobacteriaceae bacterium
GCCAGCACCACCCACATTCCGAAATCGTGACTGCGCGCCAGCAGATACCCGCATCCTCCAAACCAGCACAGAAACGCCGCCAGCGTGAACCCGTTTACCGGACTGACGCTCGATTTTGTAACCGCGCCGCGCACATTTGGCACGTGCACATGCGTGTGACCCACGCCATGCCCCACATGCAGATGCAAATGCCCAAAATGGAGGTGCGTGAACGCGCCCAAAGCGGACAAAACCGTCAGCGAAAGCCCTAGCGTGAAACAAATCAGATAAAACGTCGTCATTGCCCGGCCCTCCTTCCGTCCCTACATCCTCCGGCTCCGTTTTTGAAGGGGCACGGCTTCAGCCGTGCCGATACGAGCCGAGAGGGAAGCGGGCTTCAGCCCCGGAGGGATGTTCTCTCCTTCCCGCTCCTTCAGCACCTCAAACAGCCGATCCACCAGACCCGGCGTCTCAAGCACCGCATTCAGCAGCAACAAACACCGCCGCGAATCCGCGTGCCGCGATACCGCCAGCAGCGCCTGCCGCAACTCCGCATCCCGCCGAAACCGCTCCGCCCCGCTGATCAGCCACAAGTCCAGCTTGTCCTCGAGCGTTCGCGCGTCGCTCAGCAACTCCACGTGGTACCCCTCCGGGTCATCCACCAGATACCCCGGATGCACCTTGAAAAACTTCGCCAGCACCTGGCGCGTGGTGTTGGTCATGTGCGGCCGCGCCCCGCTCTCGATCTGCGACAGATAACTCTGGCTCAGCGCCGCGCCCGTTTCAGACTTGAGCGCCCGCACCATCTCCTGCTGCGAGATCGCGCGCCCCATCCCCCGCAGCTCCCCCTCGGTCTCCCGCAGATATTTGAGTTTTTCCCCGAGTTTCATGGCGTCTCACGGTCTATTGCAGATCGCAATTACTCTATCGCAATCTGCGATATGTTGTCAAACAAAATTGGATATGCTTGTCCTGTAACCTCAAAACGCGCAGAAGTGGCTTGCCTTGTGGACTTTACGCGCGCTCAAGCTTTCGTATCGCCTACGACTCAGGAGCAGCTCACCGTCACCAGATCCCGCACCTCTGCCCAATCCACCTTGCCCCGATCCAGCTGCAGCGCCACCCATCCCAGCGGCCCGACATACGCCGGCAAATAAAATTTCCGCGGATGCGCCTCGATCAGCTTCTTGTTTTCTCCCGGAATGCCCGCGTACACACCGACACGACCGGCGCGAAGCGCGTCTGCCTGGACGGCCAGTCGCGGATCGCTCTGCGTCTCCACTCGCGCCCTCCGCCGTCCGTTCTACTGGCTACTGGCTACTGGCTACTGGCTACTGGCTACTGGCTACCGGCTACCAGCTGATTTTGGCTACGCCAAAATCACCTTCAGTGCCGCCGCAAAATCCACCGCCGGCTTGTATTGCGCCGGCAGCGTCACGCGCAATCCATCCGCCGACTGCTTCCACCGCGGCTTCTCGACGGTTCCCAGCAATTCCACGCGCTCAATCTTTCCCGGCTGCGTTGCGTTTCCCGTGCCCAGCGACGCGATCACGAACTCCGCTGCCGGCCAACCCAGCGCCATCGCATACACCACCTTGCCCGCCTTGTTCTGCGTGAAGCGAATGTCCTTTTCGCCGAGTTGGCTCACGCTGTTTCCCTGGAATGACCCGCTCTTGATCGCATCCGGCCCTTCGCCATACACCTTCCACGGACGTGTCTCATAAATGGCCTCGCCGTTCGCGCTCATCCAGTCGGTAATGCGATCGAGCACCGCGATTTCCTTCGCGTCGATCGTCCCGTCCGGCTTGCCCGGCACATTCAGGATGAACGTTCCGTTCTTGCTCACCGTGTCGATCAGCCAGTGGATCACATCGCGCGGCTGCAGGTATCCACCGTATTCGCCAGGCTTGTCGAAGAGCGCACGATCGTAGTGCCAGTCGCCCAGGCACGTCTCCGACTGCCATGCGTACTCCATAATCTTGTTGGTAAGTCCGCGCTCCCAATCCACGACGGCGCACTTCACCCACTGCTCCGGCACCTCCTTGATCGTGATCACGCCGTCCACCTTGCCGCCGTGCGCCCGAATGCTGCGGTTGTAGTAATACGCTCCCAGGTTCATCCCCGCCCACCCCAACGGGAAGCGCGGATTGTCGAAATAGAGCAGATCGGGATCATGCTGATCGATCAGGTCCTTTGTCCGATCGTAGAAATTCTTCACGAACGACGGATCGGGCAACGCATTGAACGGATGTTTCGCCCCATAAAGCCGCTGCGGATCGTATCCCTCCCACCACTGCTCCTTGCCATCGGCCATCGTCATGCGGCCGTCGTAGGGAACCCCGGCCATGGGCCCCGTCTTGTCCGCCCCGTGCGCCGTCTGGAACCACCACCAGTTGCGCGCCTGGTGCACAGTCACGCCCAGCCGCAGTCCCTGATCCCGAGCTGCCTTCGCCCACGTGCCCACAACATCCCGATGCGGCCCCAGATTCGCCGCGTTCCACGGCTGATGCCGCGAGTTCCACGCGTCAAACCCGTCGTGATGGTTCGCCAGCGTAACGAAGATCCGCGCCCCCGCCTTCTTGTAGCGCGCGATCAGCTCATCCGGCTGCCAGTTCAGCAACGTCCATTGCGCGCAAAGATCCTTAAAGCCGAAGCGCGATGGCGGACCATAGTGGTCAAGCTGGTATTTGTATTGCCGATGTCCCTCGATGTACATTTGCCGCCCATACCAGTCGCCCGCCTCGGGCACGCATTGCGGACTCCAGTGCGCCCAGATTCCGAACTTCGCGTCGCGATACCACTCCGGCGCCTCATACTGCAGCAGCGAATCCCACGTCGGCTTGTACGGACCCTCGCCCGCCAGACCAGGAATCGGCGAGTCCATGGGCACACCATCCCATGACCCGCCAGGAATGGGCAGCGCGGGAGGCTCGCCCCACCCCGTGGGCTTCCACGACGCCTCATCCAGCTTCGAGCGGACGATCTGCCCGCCCTCCAGCGCATAGAAGATGCGCTCGCTCTCGGGTGTCGCGCAAAACTGGGCGTAGTCCTGTGTGACCGCGCCGAATCCAGCCGCCTCACCCGACGCCTGCGCCGGAGCCATCGTTTCCGGCGGCGCTGGCTCCGCGGTTTGCGCCGAAGTTGTCGAAGATGCAGGCACCGCGGTTGCTGCGGCCGCAGCCGCCACTAGTTTGCAGAATTCCCGTCGCCGCACGGACCCTCCTCGAAAAGCAAACCGCAGTATAAGCCGGGTGCCCCATTCAGGCCCGTCGTTGGCTTGAGAGGGTGAGAAAAACCGAGGGCCGATTCGAGCAGCTATTCGTTGTAATGCAGCAAGCTGAAGACGTCGTACTCTTTAAACCGATCGCGGCCCTTCAGAAAGTCGAGCTCAATCGCGAACCCCAGACCCGCAATCTCGCCGCCCAGCTGTTGCACCAGCTTGATCGTCGCTTCCATGGTGCCGCCCGTGGCCAGCAGATCGTCCACCAGCACCACGCGCTGTCCGGGCTCGATGGCATCCACGTGAATCTCCAGCGCGTCCGAGCCGTATTCGAGGTCGTATGTGACGCGCGCCGTCGGCCCCGGCAGCTTCTTCGGCTTGCGCACCGGCACGAATCCCGCATTCAGCCGGTACGCGAGCGCCGGACCAAAGATGAATCCCCGTGCTTCGATGCCCAGCACCAGGTCGATGTTCTTATCGATGTAGTACTGCGCCAGCGCATCAATCAGCGTGGCGAACCCCTTCGGGTCCTTCAGCAGCGTCGTAATGTCGTAGAAAAGAATGCCCGGCCTGGGAAAATCCGGAACGGTGCGGACGAGCGCCTTCAGCGGCTCACAATCGGTGGCACAAGGGGTCATAATCTCTACCAGGCTCCGTCAATGCGAAACGGACCCAGTTCCTCACTTTCTTTCGCATCCAGCTCGTGCTCGATCACCGCATCCACGCGGCTCCCGCGCGATCCCTTGCGCAAAGCCAGCGCGAGCTCGGCCAGCGACTCCGGCTCTCCCGCGGCCAGCACTTCCACATGGCCGTCTTCGGTATTGCGCACCCACCCGTTCAGCTCCAGAGCGGCGGCTTCACGGTGCACAAACCAGCGAAACCCGACGCCCTGCACGCGCCCTTTCACGAGGTAGTGGCAAACCATAGGAAAGCAGGGCCAGTGTTTCAGATGTAGCCGCGCTGGCGCAAGATAACGAACGCGCTGCCCGCAATCTGGCGCCCACCTTCAACGACTTTCCTGCCATTGCATCATCGAGTATCACAACCAGGCTTGGCGATCCGGGTTCGCGTGTTTGTCGGCGTAATGTGCGGCGTGCCTCCGTTCCTGTGCCGCACCTATAATCAAGGGTGTCTCGGCGGAGTCCGAACGCTTCCGAGCGTTTGGAATGCACGCCGCTGAAACTCGGCCGACCCGGCCGTCTGTGCAGCGCGCTGTCCGATCTCCGATGCATTCTCCTCTGCCGAACCCGGTGCGCGCCTTCCTCCTCTTCCTTGCGATTCTCTGCCTTTCGCCCCTGGCTTTATCGGCGGCTCAATATTCTGCTGCCCGGCCGGCAGCCTTCGCGCATGCCGAACGGCTTCGCGAGGCACTCGAGGGCCGGCCTGAGCAGCAGCGCACCCGCCTGCAATACGAGCATGTGCTCGACGCCTACCGCGCCATCTACCATGGCGATCCTGCTGCCCCCAAAGCCGACGCCTCCATTGCCGCGGTCGCCGATCTGCTCGCGGAGGAGGGCCGTGTCTTTCAGGATGAGAAGGCTCTCCACGACGCCATCGGTCAATATGAGTTTCTCCGTCACCAGTACCCGGGCAGCCGCGATCGCTTCAGCGCTCTGCTGACCGAGGGCGAAATATACCAGCGGGACCTCGGCGATCTGCAACACGCAAAAGCCGTCTACCAGAACTTCCTCCGCCTCTATCCGCAGAATCCCCTTGGTGTCGAAGCTCGCGCCGAGCTAAGGAACATCCGCCGTGACGAGTTGGCGTCCGCGCGTACCCAACCCGCGCTCCGTTCTGCTTCGCGCCAAAATCCAGCCCTGACTGCGGCCCTGTCATCGCAACAAAAACCGCCTTCGCGAGCGGTAACGACACCGGCCACGCCGAGCCGCATCCGGAACCAGAATCAGCCCACCGACACCAACGGAATCGACGAAAGCAATCTTCCGCCGTCGCAGCCATCATCGGACCTGGCAGCGAATCCCCCTCCTGCATCCCGGCCGATGGACACCGCTACCCCTGCGACCACCGAAGATGCCCGGTTCATGAACGCTCCGCCTCCTCCGCGTCGCGGTCGTCTGCCTCTCATCACCGGCATTCGCCACTGGTCCACGCCCGACTACACCCGCGTCGCCATCGACCTCCAGCAGGAAGTCCGCTATCAGGCCGCGCGCGTCTCGGATCCTAACCGGATCTTTTTCGACCTTTACGGAACCCGCCTTTCACCGGAGTTGTCGGGCCAGGCCGTCGAGGTTATCGACGACGGCTTCCTCACCCGCATTCGCGCCGCTCAGACCTCCCCCAACACCACGCGTGTCGTGCTCGACGTCAACAGCGTCAGCGACTACTCCGCCTTTTTCCTGCAAAACCCGCCACGTCTCATCATCGATGTGCATGGCGGCCGTGGACCGATTCCGCAGCGACAGATCGCCAGCGCCATGCAGCCCTCGCCCGCTCTCCCGCCGCTCTCGGCGAGGACTCCGTCATCAAATCTAGCCGTTTCGGCGAGAACTCCACCCAGCGTTCATGCTGATGCCGACAACGGCTCCGCCCTTGCCGATGTGGCGGCCCTCGGCAGCCAGCCCGATCAGGTCCGCGCGACCCGCCATCCAACTACCGCCCCGGTGGTCGCGTCCGTCGCCGGAACCACCCGGTATTCGCAGCCCAGCCAGCCGCCGCGGCGATCCGCCTCGACGCGCTCGGCGGACGATGTCCCTCCCGTCGAAGCTGGCGCCTCCGGCATCCCCGCGCCTGAGCCGGCGCCTGCGGGCCAGCACGTCCCCAACTCCATGGTTCGCGCCCTCGGCCTCAAGATCAATCGCATCGTTATCGACGCCGGTCACGGGGGACACGACTCCGGCACGCTCGGCCCGGGTGGGCTC
>JASHPM010000545.1 GCA_030038115.1 Acidobacteriaceae bacterium
TCCAGCTTCCAGCTACCAGCTTCCAGCTTCCTGCTTCGAGCTTCCCGCTCTCTGTACCCTGTACCCTCTACTCTCCACCCTGTACCCTGTATTTGCATGCCCCCCACCCGCGAAGACCCCGAGCGCCTCGTCTCCGCCGCCCGCGCCGAGGACGAAAGTTCCTTCGAACTCAAGCTCCGCCCACGCCGCCTCGAGGAGTTCATCGGGCAACAGAAAGCAAAAGCCCAGCTCGCCATCGCCCTTGAAGCCGCTCGCGCCCGCGGCGAAGCCCTCGACCACGTCCTTCTCTCCGGACCCCCCGGCCTCGGCAAAACCACCCTCGCCACCATCATCGCCAACGAGCTCCAGGTCCCCTTCCAGCAATCCTCCGGCCCCGCCCTCCAGATCCAGGGCGACCTCACTGCCATCCTCACCAACCTCCGCGACCGCCAGGTCCTCTTCCTCGACGAGATTCACCGCCTCCAGCCCGTCCTCGAAGAAAAGCTCTACACCGCCCTCGAGGACTACAAGCTCGACATCATCATCGGCCAGGGCCCCGCCGCCCGCACCCACGTCATGGAGATCAAGCCCTTCACCTTTGTCGCCGCCACCACCCGCCCCGGCCTGCTCTCCTCGCCGCTCCGCTCTCGCTTCGGCATCCTCCTCCGCCTCGAGTTCTATACCGACGACGATCTCCGCTTCATCGTCTCCCGCTCCGCCGATGTCCTCTCCATCCCCATCGACCAGGACGGCGCGGCGGAAATCGCCATGCGCAGCCGCGGAACCCCGCGCATCGCCAACCGACTCCTGCGCCGCGTGCGCGACTTCGCCCAGGTCCGCGCCCAGGGCCGCATCGATCGCCAGACTGCCTGCGATGCATTAAAGATGTTAGAAGTCGATGCCCACGGCTTCGACGAGTTAGATCGCCGCTTACTCCTGACTATCATCGAGAAATATGACGGCGGACCGGTCGGCTTAGGCACCTTAGCCGCGACCTTAGCCGAAGAAGAAGACGCGTTGGAAGAAGTCTACGAACCCTTCCTCATCCAGATCGGCTTCCTCGACCGCACCCCCCGCGGCCGCGTCGCCACCCGCCTAGCCTACGAACACTTCGGGCTACCCTTGCCCAGAGGGCAACGGGGACTATTCTAGAGCCAGGCGAAGGGGACCAACGTGCGTTTTTCCGAGCGGTACGGCCATAAGCCAGTCCGCGAACTCGTACAGATTGACTCTGTCAATACGGAACTGAGGAACGTACTTTGGAGCGCCTTGA
Source organism: Acidobacteriaceae bacterium (assembly GCA_030038115.1). GTDB lineage: Bacteria > Acidobacteriota > Terriglobia > Terriglobales > Acidobacteriaceae > Palsa-343. The sequence continues at coordinate 1,253 of JASHPM010000545.1, forward strand.
AACTCCACGTCTGGGATAACGTCGTGCGCGGCCACTATGGTTCAGTTTTTTCGTATAACCCAGACATCGAACAGTTATGCATCCGCCTTTGGCTAGACTATTACAAGCTGCCGCTCGACACCCTAGGGGATTGGCCAGATGTTCACAAGAACCTCCGGAAATATTTCTTCGAATGTCGGTGGTTCGAAGTCTATGATTTCATCGAATTCGTTTCCGCAAACTACCCGTATGGGAACCCCGACTCGTTTGTAGAGGTGTGCAACTTTTACTTAAAGAGAGAATGCGCGGCCTACAGGTTTGTCGGCGGCGTGATAGCTCAAATCACAGAGGAAGAAGAAGTCGTCGAGATCGAGCTCGCCCTGAAACGGGAGAAAGGGCCGGTTCGCACGCATTTACACCGTGCATTGGAATTGCTCTCCAGCCGGGAAGCGCCGGATTACCGCAATTCCATAAAGGAGTCGATCTCGGCAATCGAGAGCCTCGCGGGGAGCGTGCTGGGCCAAAAGGGAACATTAGGGGATCTCATAAAGAAGCTGAAGGCGGAAATTGGACTTCACCCGGCGCTCCAGAGCGCCTTTAGTAATCTCTACGGCTACACCTCCGATGAGGATGGCGTCAGACACGCGATTATGGAATCAAAGGACATCGGGTTCGACGATGCGAAATTGTTTCTTGTCGTCTGCTCAGCATTCGTCAACTTCGTCACCGCAAAAATTCCCCCTCCAACCCAGCACCGGACTCCCGATTAGTTAGGTACCCCGGAACGCGCCCGCCGTTAACAGAAGTGGGACACCATACCCCGAACATTCCATTCCGCCGCCGCGCGGCGGATACGGTAGAAGCCATGGCCTTCAGGCCATGGAACTCACGATAGAAAAGGGAGCGGGCTTTAGCCGCGGGTGCCCCACATCTGCCCGGTTTTGGCAGATGTGGGAATGAACAACCCGGATCAGCCGCCTTTGTATCAGGGCACGACTTCAGTCGTGCCGATCAGGCCCCAAATGAAAGGGGCTTTAGCCCCTGAGCACCATCCGTCGCGCCGCGGCGGACACGGTAGAAGCCACGGCCTTCAGGCCGTGGAATAGAGATCAAAGGTGGATAGGGGCTTTAGCCCCGGATGCAGCGTGGCTACGCCACCCGCTTCTTCGGCCTTCCCCCCAACCGCCCATTCTTCTTTGCCGCCTTCCGCTTCGCCGCGCTCCTCGAACGTCCGCCCGTCGCTCCCAGCCGAGCCGCCATCCACTTCCGCGATCCCAGAAATCCCTCCAGCAGCGCCGGCAGATACAAATCCGCGTTCAGTTTCGGGAAGTGAATCCCGAATCCAGACGGAGAAATCTCAATCGTTTCCATTTCCGCCGGAGTCGCCTTCTCCAAACCCTCCGCGTCTCGCGGCGCAAACATCACGTCTACCTTCGAACTCAGCGAAATCACCACTCGCCCCAACCGCCGGTCATAACGCGCCGCCGCCACGCGGGGCAGGGAAGCCTTGATCTCCCGCGCTCTCTCGTTGGCCCGTTCAAACTTGGCTAGTTCCATGGATCGCCCTCCACCTCAAAACGGTTGGCATGAGACCATCCTATCGCATAACCCAATCGGTTGGGTTTATAAGGAAATGACACACAAGACTGAGTGAGCATCGAGAGACAGCCCGGGCACCCAACGACACGCGCT
>JASHPM010000546.1 GCA_030038115.1 Acidobacteriaceae bacterium
GCCTGGAGCCGCGCCAGGCGGTCGAACAGCAGATCGCGCTCAGCCTTGAGGCGATCGTATTCCTCCTGGGGAACGGCTGCTGTTTCGACGGGAACCAGGGGCTCCTTCGTCTCCTCCGCAGCCGTTACGCCGGAGGCGACGGTGTTGGATGAGCCGTTGCCGGGGTCATTACTCTGAGCCGCCTGAATTCCGTCTCCACGGTTACGTTTTTCTTCCACCATAATTCGACGCATACTCTGACTCGATTCCGATGCGCAGGCGGGCCGTTCGTGGGCGCCTGCTCTCTGTGATTCCGGGCTTGCAGCCGCGCGCCTCAATGCGGCGGCTGGAAAATTTTGCCGGAAAGCTGCGCGATGTACGACACTGCGTTGATGGTTTCCTGATACTGAATGCGTGTTGGGCCGATGACAGCGAGGGTTCCGAGATTCTCCGTTCCCACGCGAGCCGTGGTTCCGAACAGGACGAAATCTCTGAGTTCGGGGATCGCGTCTTCCAGGCCGACCACCACGCGAACGGTACGCTGGCGGGCGTCGACATAGGCGGTCAGCAGCTCGATGAGCCGCTCTTTGGCTTCGAGCGCGTGCAGCATGGTGCGCAGGCGCTCCCGGTCGGTTTCTCCCGCCAGCAGATTGGCGACACCCTCGACAAAAATAATGGGAGCAGCGCCACTCTCCGCGGCCAGAGCACCCTTGCGGTACAGCTCATCGAGGGACTGCATAAGCCGGTCATACTCGCTGCGCTCAGCTTCAAGGCGGCGAGCAAGCTCGATGCGAATGCGCTCGATGGACCAGCCGTGAAAATTCTCATTGAGGAAGCGCGCAGCGGTTTCGAGCTCGAGGGTAGTCAGATCGTGATCGAGCATCAGAACGCGGTCGAGCACCGTGCCGGCCTTTGTGATGACCACGGCCAATACGCGTCCCGCGGCGAGCCGGGAAAAATGAATGTGCTCCAGTGTATGGAGCTCCTGGGTGCTGGCGAGGGCGACGCCGAGCCCGCTCGAAATCAGGGCCAGCACGTGCGACGTGCGCTCCAGATATTGCTGGCTGGTACCGATGCCGGCAAAGCTCTCCTCAATCTGTTCCTGTCGTTCGGGAGCGAGAATCGCGACCTGCGGACCGCCGAGTTGCTCGACATAGAAACGAAACGCGCGGGCGGTAGGGATGCGGCCAGCGGACGTGTGGGGCTGATCCAGCAGGCCGGCGTCCGCGAGCGAGGCCATGACGTTGCGGATGGTGGCGGAACTCATTCCATCCTTGTTACCGAAATGGCGCGCGAGGGCCTGCGACGCAACCGGCTCACCGGTAACGATGTACGTCTCGACAATGGCCGTCAGGACGGTGCGTTCGCGAGGACTCAGGCGCTGCTCAGGACCCATGGATAACCACCCAAAACACCGGGAAAAGTGTAGATTCCCCCTCAATAGATTGTAGGTTTGCAAAAAGGGTGGGTCAAGAATCGCACAAAAAGCCGCTACTGCTGGCGACGGCGTACGACAAATCTAGTATTCGCCGCTGACGACGTTTTCGAGCGGCTCGCCACGCAGGTAGCGGCCGATCTGCGACGCGGCGAACTCCATGGCGCGAACCATGAACATAGGCGTGGAGCTGGCGATATGGGGCGTGATGAGGAGATTAGGCGCGCTCCACAGAGGATGCCCATCCGGCAGCGGCTCAGGATCGGTGACGTCGATGGCGGCGCGAATGCGTCCTTCGTTCAGGGCCGCCAGCAACGCGGGGGTATTGACGACGGGGCCGCGCGCCGCGTTGACGAGGAGCGCGCCGTGTTTCATAAGGGCCAGTTCTTTTGTGCCGATCATGCCGGTGGTTTCGCTGGTGAAGGGCACGATGAGGACGACGACGTCCGCGGAGGGCAGGAGATCCGGAAGACTGTCGACTCCGTAGACCTTGTCGCGGCTGCCGGCGCTGTCTCGCGCGTTGCGGGCAACGCGAATGAAATGGACGCCGAAGGGCTGGAGGCGCTCCTCGATGGCGCGGCCGATGGCGCCATAGCCGACGATGAGGACCTGCTGGCCGTGGAGTTCCTCACAGAGGATGTGCGGGTAAGGGCGCTTCACCGGCGGGTGCAGAGCATAGTAGCGCTCCTGGGCTTCCAGGCGGCGAGACCAGCTGCCGTCGCGCTGGAGGCCGCCGAACAGCGGAAAATATTTGATGGAGGCGAGGATCGCGGCCAGCGTCCACTCCGCGGTTGAGATGTTGTGGACGCCGCGCGCGTCGCACAGCAGAACGCCGGGAGGTACGAGCTTCAGCAGTGCGTCGACGCCGGCAACTGTGGCCTGGGTAACGCGGAGTCCCCTGAGGAAGGGCACCTGCTGCTGAGCGTGGCGAGTGAAGGGAGGGGCGATCCAGAACTCGACTTCGACCATGCGTTCGGGCCGGAGCGGAATGAGTTCCAGAGAAATGCCGCCGGGCAGGAGACGGTGGAGGTCTGGATCGACGGCATCAGGGACTCCAACTTTGAGCATGGAAGAGGGGCTCCGGTTCCTGGGAGATGCTTCGATGCTACCGCGATGAAGGGATGCACACGCGAACCAGGCGAATGGTGGCAGAGCGATATTGGGTGGGGCGCGAGCGGGTCAGTTCTTCTGGTGGAAGAACTTGTTGTTGATGTCGGGCCAGAACTCCTGAAAGATAAAGGTCGCGCCGTCGAGACCCATATTCACCACCCAGCGCTGGCCGGTCTTGGTCCAGGTACGCTCGACTGAGGGATAGTAGAGATTGGAGACGCCCGCGGCTGCGCCGGCGCCCACGATTTCCGATGTGTTGAAGGTCTCGCTTCCGGAATCGGTGCGTGTGACGAAGATGCGGCTGAAAGAGTAAGCCGTTCGCCGGAGAAATCCACCGCGCCCCAGCGTGTAGTAGCGCGGGTCCTGATGTGTAAGGACGGGGAAGATAAGCTCCACCTCGTAGTCCTCGTCGACCTGGTCCGCCAAGTCGTGCCAGTAGTAGCGCCCGTACCCGGCAGCTCCCTGATGAAATTCGGGGTAAGAATCTTCCCACTGGGCCACGCCGGCCAACATGCCCACAAAAATGAAGTCAGAGTAGTCAAAGGAATCCAGCGTCGCCTCCTTAAACTTGTCCTTCACGGATTCAGGCGGGAGCTTCTCGTCCACTGAAACGGACCGAAAATTAGGAATGATCCAGAGAATGCGCTTCGTCTGTTTTCCCTCGAGGTTGTCGCTTTGCGAGCTGGTCGGTGGAGCAGGGTCCTGCTGCGATGAGGAGCCGGAGGCTGGTGCTCCAGACGGGGGATTAGCGCTCTGGCCGACCAGTGCGGAGCCAGGGTCATCGGGGAGTGAGGCGCTGCTGTCCGATTGCGCGAAAGCCGGCGCCGCGGACGAAACGAGGCAGAAGATCGAAAGAGCGAGCAGGTGCCTTGTGGGGGAGAGTGCGTCCATAGTTATAGCGATTCCTGGAACAGGCCTCGATGCTGCGCGTGCAATCAATGGACGCGCAAAGAGGGGCCCAGGATACAGAAATTATCGCCTTTTCACGGTCGGGCCAGGCGTATCCGGGCGGAGGATCAGGCAAGGATCTTGCGGAGCGCGTCCAGCCCGGCGCGGATGGCTTCCAGCGAAACTGCATAACTGAAGCGCACATGCCCTTCGCCCTGCGCGCCAAAGACGACGCCGGGAATCGTAGCCACCTGCGCCTTCTCCAGCAACAGCGTGGCGACACGCCGGCTCTCCTTGTGAATTTTCCTGACAGCGGGAAACGCATAGAAGGCGCCCGCGGGCAGCTCGCATTCCAGGCCGAGCTCGTTCAGCCCCTGAACCAGCAAATCCCGACGCTGGCGGTATTCCTCGCGTCGCGCGGCGATGGCATCCTGCGGAACGGTCAGTGCTTCAAGCGCTGCCCACTGCGTCGGGGTTGAAACGCCATTGGTGGAGTAGAGCACCAGCTTGCGAAGCCCGGTCATGAAGGGTTCTTTGGCGACGGCATAACCGGCGCGCCAGCCCGTCATGGCATACGTCTTGGAGAACGTCCAGGCGGTGATGGTCCGTTCGGCCATGCCGGGAAGCGAGGCGATGGAGACATGCTCGCCTTCGTAGACGAGGTCTTCGTAGGCCTCGTCGGCGATGACTACGAGATTGTGTTTGATGGCGAAAGCGGCAACTTCCTCGGCTTCTCTGCGCGAAAAGACCACGCCCGACGGATTTTGCGGCGTGTTGTAGTAGATGGCGCGGGCGGCCGGTGTGGCGAACTGCTCGAGGGTGGCGGTGAGGCCGTTGCGGCGCGCTGTTGCGGTGGGCACCATGACGGGGCGAGCCTGAGCCAGGGTGACCATGTCGCGAATAGGAGTCCAGTAGGGTGCGAACAACAGCATGTCGTCGCCGGGATCAAGAACCGTCTGAAACGCGGCATAGAGGGCGTGCGCACCTCCGACGGTGACGATGACGTCTTCGATGCCGGCGTCGATATGATTCTTCGTTTGCAGCTTGCGGGCGATGGCGGCGCGCAGCGGCTCGATGCCGGAGGACGGAGCATATCTGGTGCGATTCTCGACGAGGGCGCGCAGCGATGCGTACTTGACGGCGTCGGGCGTTTCGAAGAACGGCTCTCCGCCGTGAAACGCGTGGACGGGTTTGCCCGCCGCGCGGAGCTCCAGAACCTTGTTGCGGATCTGGACGATGTCGGAGAAGCCGACTTCGTCGAGGCGTTTTGCAAGACGGATTGATTTTGTCTTCGCGGTCATGTCGGTTGCCAGCCAATCCGGACGTTTCAGGTTAGAGCATTTTTCGCGGCGGAGCGCGGAAATCGTGCGATTTTGCGCCTCAGGTCGCAAGAATTCCCGAATACACGGCCATACCGGCAACGGCATCGACGCCGATCGCTTCGAGGGCATCGATCTCCGCCTGGCTTCGGATGCCGCCGCCAACGATCAGCTGACGCGAGGTGAGAGGGCGAAGTGCGCGGGCGACATCGAGAGGAAAGCCGCTCATAGTTCCTTCCGCATCGACGTGCGTATAGAGAAATGCGCTGCAGTACGGGTCCAGAGCCACGATGGCCTGCTGCGGCGTGACCTCAACCTGCTCACGCCAGCCACGGACGGCAATTCTGCCGGATGTTGTATCAATGGCTGCGACGAAATGCTCGGGGCCAATCCGGGCGGAGATCGCGGCTGCGGTTTCGGCGTCGACTCCGTCCCTGCGAAAGAGAACCGAGCCGAAAATGACGCGGCGAGCCCCGGCATTTAACAGCGACTGCGCCTGACCGGCTGTGCGTATGCCGCCGCCGACCTGAACCGGGAGGCGCTTGGCAATTTGCTCGACGAGAGAGCGGTTGTGCCCGACGCCTTTTGCGGCATCCAGATCGATCAGCTGCACCAGGGGAAATGGAGCGAACCGGGCAATCCAGTAGTCGAAATCGTCGAAGGCGAGGCGTAGTTCTTCGCCGCGCTCCAGCTGCACGATGCGGCCGCCCATGAGATCGATGGAGGGAATCAGCACGGGAGCCTCACGGGGATACCATCGCGCTGCAATTCTTCTTTGAGGGCGCGCACGCTGGCGATGCCGAAGTGGAAAATACCGGCGGCCAGGGCCGCGTCGGCTTTGCCTTCACGGAAAACCCGCGTGAAGTGGTGCGCGTCGCCGGCGCCACCAGAGGCGATCACGGGAATCCGGACGGCTTCGCTGACGGCCGCGGTGAGCTCGCAGTCAAAGCCGGCGCGTGTGCCGTCGGCATCCATCGAGGTGAGCAGGATCTCGCCGGCGCCGCGGTCCTCCGCCTCGCGCGCCCACTCCACGGCGCGCCTGCCTGCAGGCGTGCGGCCGCCGGCAATGAAAACCTCGGCTTGATCGATGGAGGCGCCGGCCGTGCGGCGAGCATCAATGGCGACAATGACAGCCTGGGCTCCAAAACTGGAGCCAATGGCGCCGATGAGCTCCGGATGAGCCAGGGCGGCGGAGTTGATGCTGATCTTGTCCGCGCCTGCTTCGAAGACGGCGGCAGCGTCGTCAGCCGTGCGGATGCCTCCGCCCACAGTGAAGGGGACAAAGAGCTGCTGCGCCGCGCGCTTCACCGTTTCGATCAGCGTTCCTCTCCCTTCATGGGTCGCCGTTATGTCGAGGAAGACAATTTCGTCGGCTCCAGCGGCAGCGTGGCGCGCGGCGAGCTCCGCGGGATCACCGGCATCGACCAGGTCCACGAACTGCACGCCCTTGACCACGCGGCCAGCGCTGACGTCGAGGCAGGCGACGATGCGCTTTGTCAGCACGGCATCCTCACAAAGTTCCGCAGCAGCCGGAGGCCCGCCGAGCCGGACTTTTCCGGGTGGAACTGGACACCCATGACGTTGGCGCGCTCGATGGCGGCAGTGAACGGTTCTCCGTATTCTGTCACCGCGACGGTGACATTTGCGATGGGCGCGCGATACGAGTGGGTGAAATAAACAAAACTGCCCTCGTCAATGCCGCGCAGGAGGCGCGATTCCGGGTGGATGGAGAGCGAATTCCACCCAACGTGGGGAATTTTCTTTCCTGGCGCGAACCGGTCACAGATTTCCGGGAAGGCGCCCAGGCCGGGGCAGTCTGGCGCTTCCGTGCTGCCTGCAAAGAGCCATTGCAGGCCGACGCAGATTCCGAGGAAGGGCACGCCAGCGGCAATTCCTTCCTGAATCGCGGCTTTCAGCCCTCGTTCCTCCAGAAATCGAGTGGCTGCGAAGTGGCCCACGCCGGGCAGAATGATTTTGCAGGCACGCAGGACCGCGGCGGGATCCTGGGTCAGCTCAGGGTCTGCGCCGACGGCCAGCAGAGCCTTCATGACGGACGTGAGATTTCCGGCTTTGTAGTCGACGACGGCGATCACAGAAGGCCCTTTGTGCTCGGGAGCGCTTTTCCGAGCTGCGGGTCGCGCGAACAAGCGAAGCGCAGAGCGCGGGCGAAGGCTTTGAAGAGCGCTTCGATTTTGTGGTGGTTCGAGCGCCCGTACATGGTCTTCACGTGGACGTTGGCGCGAGCGCCTCGGGAGAACCCCTCAAAGAAATCGGCGACGAGTTCGGATTGCAGGTCACCGACGAGGCGCGTCCTGACTTTCGTTTCGACGACATTCGCCGCGCGGCCGCTGAGATCGACGGCGGCGAGGCCCAGGGTCTCATCCATGGTCATGAGGAAGTAGCCGGCACGGAGGATGCCGCGTTTGTCGCCTAAGGCGCGGTCGAAGGCTTCGCCAAGAGCGATGCCGACGTCTTCGACGGTGTGGTGCTGATCCACATCGAGGTCGCCTTTGCAGCGGAGCCGGAGATCGAAGGCACCGTGGCGAGCGAAGAGCTCGAGCATGTGATCGAAGAAACGGATGCCCGTAGAGATGTTGTAGCGGCCCGAACCTTCGATGGTCAGGGTGAGATGAATCTCGGTTTCCGCCGTTTTGCGGTAGATGGTTGCGGTGCGCTTTTTCATCGTGCGCCACCTCCCGACCAGCCGATCTCGACCAGAGATTCCTCCAGAGCGGCGATGCCTTGCTGGGTTTGCTCGCGGGTTCCAATGGTGATGCGCACGCAGCCGTCGCAATCGGGGTCGGCGGAGCGGTCGCGCACCAGGACGCTGCGGACCCGCATGGCCTGCACGAAGTCGCGGTGTTTAGGGCCGATGTTGACCAGCACAAAGTTGGCGTGCGACGGCCAGTATGGAACGCCGAGACGCCGCAGAGCGCCTTCAAAGAGGCTTCGAGCGGCGAGGACTTCGCCGGTGTACCAGCGAAGATATTCTTCGTCGTCGAGTGCGGCGGTGAGGCACGCGAGCGCCACGGAGTTGACGCTGTACGGCGAAACGGCCCGGCGTATCCATTGCATTTGCTCCCCGGCCCCAGCCAGCACGCCGAGGCGCAGGCCGGCGAGGCCATAGGCCTTCGAAAATGTGCGCGCGACGATTACATTTGGGAAGCGACCGACGGTGTCGAGAACAGTTTCACCGAAGAAGTGGAAGTAGGCTTCGTCCACCAGCACTGCAGCATGTGGCGCAGCGCGAAGGATGCTCAGGAGGTCCTGGCGCCGAGCTGACTGGCCGGTTGGGCTGTTGGGATTGGCGATGGCGATGAGTCGGGTGGCTGGCGTTATCGCACGGAGCAGCGCGGTGAGTGGAAAACGGAAGCCGTCTTCCGTGGGAACCTGGACGACGCGCGCCGGCGTGCCCGACGCGTAGACCTCGTACATGGTGTAGGTCGGGACGGGCAGCAGAATCTCGGCGCCCGACTCAAGGTAAGTCTGGCAGAGCAGGTGAATGGCCTCGTCGACGCCGTTGGTGAGAAGCACCTGCGCCGACTCAAGCTCCAGATGCGCAGCGACGCGGCGCTCGACGGGCTCGCGTTCGGGATATCGAGTGAGATCGCCACGAGAAATGCGGCCGATCGCCTCGAGGACTCGCGGCGAACAGGCGAAGGTGTTCTCGTTGAAATCGAGGCGCAGGCCGCTGCGGTCGCCGAGGGGCGGATGGTACTCCTTCATGCGGCGAATCGCAGCGGAAGGCTGCGGACCCTGAACCTTGAGGTCAGTCATGCGCACCTCGCGCGCGAATCGCCTCTGCATGGGCAGCAAGGCCTTCGGCCCTGGCGAGACGGATGGCGGCTGGGCCAAATTGCTGGACGCCCTGCTCGGAATACTCCTGCACAGTGACGAGTTTGAGGAAGTCGAGAACGCTGAGGCCGCCACGCACACGCGCCAATCCACCGGTGGGCAGTGTGTGATTGGGGCCGGAGACGTAATCGCCGAGCGGCTGGGCCGACCAGCGGCCGATGAAGACCGAGCCGGCATTGCGGACCCATGCGAGGTCAGCAACGCTGTCGATGGTCAGGTGCTCGGGGGCAATGCGGTTGGTGAGCTCATGAGCTTCCGCCGCGGATCGGGTGACAATGGCCAGGCCGTAATTTGTAATGGCCGCGGTGGCAATTTTGTTGCCTCGGGCGCGTTGTTTGGCCTCGGCGATGACACTTTCTGCGAGAGCCCGCTGGGACGTGATGAAAATGGCCAGAGCATCGGGATCGTGTTCGGCCTGGGCGACGAGGTCGGCGGCGATCAGCGCGGGATCGCCGGTTTCGCTGGTGACGACGATCTCCGTGGGTCCAGCGAGCATGTCGATGGAGGAGTCGAAGGCGACAAGCTTTTTCGCCGCGGTGACCCAGGCGTTGCCGGGGCCCGCGATTTTGTCCACGCGCGGAATGCTTTCTGTTCCACAGGCAAGGGCGGCGACGGCCTGAGCTCCGCCCACGCGGTAGAACTCAGTGATACCCAACAGACACGCGGCGGCGAGAACTTCCTTTGCGGGATGCGGGGAGACAGCGACGATGCGCTCGACGCCGGCGACCTGGGCGGGAATCACCGTCATGAGGAGCGTGGAAGGGAGCGGGTAGCGCCCGCTGGGGACATAACAACCGACCGAAGCAAGCGGGATCACGCGCTGGCCAGTCGTGACGCCGGGCGCAGGCCGCAGATCGAAGTCCTTTGGGCGCTGACGGACGGCAAAGGCGCGGATATTGCGGGCGGCGGTCCCGAGGGCCTGGCGGATGGGCTCGGGGGTCGATTCCCAAGCCAGCTGCAGTTCGACTTCGGGAATTCGTAACGGCGATTGTGGCGAAATGCCGTCGAATTTCGCGCGGAGCCGCAGCAGGGCGGCATCGCCACTGCGCCGGACCGAATTGACGATGCGGCGAGTCTGGGGCAGAATGCGTTCCCAGGAGGCATTGCGGCGATCGGTGAGCGCGGCAATCGCTTCCGACCTGCGCCCGGACGTGCGGATCAGCTTCACAGGACCACCTTGTTCAGCGGGTATTCAACGATGCCGGTGGCCCTGGCGGCCTTTAGCTTCGGGATGACTTCGCGGACGGTGCTTTCATCGAGGATGGTGTTCACCGCGACCCAGTTTGCATCGCTCAGTTCGGAGACGGTGGGCGAATTGAGAGCGGGGAGCACGCGGAGCACCGCGGGGAGGCTGGTTTTCTCGACGTTGAGCATGAGGCCGACCTGACCCTGTGCATCGATGGCGCCGCGCAACATCAGCGCCAGATTATCGATCTTCTGTTTCTTCCAGGGATCCGCGCAGGCGGTGCGATTGGCGATGAGGTGTGTTTCGCTTTCCATAACCGTGTCGATGATGCGGAGGCGATTGGCGCGCAGGGAGCTGCCGGTCTCCGTGACTTCGACAATGGCATCGGCCAGGGTCGGGGGCTTGACTTCGGTCGCGCCCCAGCTGAA
>JASHPM010000547.1 GCA_030038115.1 Acidobacteriaceae bacterium
ACACCGCGCAGACGACGGCGCTCTCCGCACTCCTTTCCCTCTATCTGCAATCCGTGGTCGCCGCTACGGCTGAAGAGACCGAAGTCTTCCTCTCGCCGCTCACCTCCCGCTCGCGGATTCGGGAAGTTCTCCATGGCATGGTGGCCGCGCGCCAGCTTGGGACCATGTCCGTGGCCTCGCAGACACTGCTTTTTGTCAAGGGCTCGCTTCCCGAAGTTGCTGGGACGGCCGAACCGGAAAACGGGCTGAGGCAACCCGAATCAGCCGGGCCTGAACTTCTCGCACCCGCCGCTCATCCGCCCTTCCGCAAGGAGCCTCGCCCGACGCGCTGGGAAGTGCCGGCACGGGACTCGCGAGAGCAACACGCCAGCGAGCGCCCGCAATGGCAGAAGAAACCCGCTGCCGCTTATCGCTCCAATCCGTCTTCCGATCGCCCGCCACGGGATGGGAAGCGTTTTACCGGTCGCCAGCCGGCCTCGGGCTCGCGCTCGAATCGGGCCGACGTAAAACCGTGGCAACGCCGGAGCGTAGAACCATTTCGCGGCCGGGAAGCTCGGAAAGGGGACCGCGGAGCTCCTTCGGAACGCGCAGGAGTACAACAGCCTCCGCCGCGCGATGGACGGCCGCGGAGCGATGGGCGTCCACGGAACTACGCGAACGGGCGTCCCGAAGACCTGTGGCGCTCGCCTGGCCGCTCCCGCTCCGGCGAACCTGGCCGCCGTGACGATCGACCGGCCACGAGGGGTTCGGGTTCCAGCAAGAGCGGTTCATCCGGCACCGGAGCCCCGCGCGGCTATAAAAAGTTCGGCGCAAAGACCGGCTTTTCGGGCTCCGGCAAATCCGGCTCCGCCAAGTCCCAATCCCGCGGCCCTTCTCGTCCGTTTCGGGGCGGAAACACTTTCACCGGCAAATCCAATCGCCCGGCAAACCGGGGTTTGCGTTCCGCCGGACCCGGAAAAGGAAAAAACAAATTCCGCAAATCCGTCCCCGGGAAACGAAATCCGCGCAAGAATCGTAGTCAGGAAGAACGGCCAGAATGACTCGCGGTCCCATCATCGCCATCGACGGCCCCGCTGGCGCGGGGAAGAGCACGGTCGCGCGCCATCTGGCGCAGCACTTCGGCCTGCTCAACCTCGAAACCGGAGCGATGTATCGCGCCTTCGCGCTCAAGGCGATCATGTCGGACCAGGACTTCGACGACGCCTTCGCCCTGGAGCGGCTTTCTCGCGATACCCAAATAGGGCTCGAAGCCGACCGTGCCGGGAACCGCGTCTTTCTCGACGGGTCGGACGTCACCGAGCGCATCCGCGACTCCGACGTCACACAGGGAGCTTCACGCGTCAGCATCCACCCCCATATTCGCAAATGGATGGTCGACCTGCAGCGCGAGCTGGGCCGTCGTGGCTCGGTGGTGATGGAAGGCCGCGATATAGGCACCGTCGTCTTCCCCGATGCCGATGTTAAGGTTTTTCTCGATGCATCACCGGAAGCGCGCAGCCAGCGCCGCTACGAGCAGAACTCTGGCGCAAAGGAGCGCTCATCACCCGCTTTCGCGTACGAGCATAATGCCGGCCCCGGCGGTCGGCCGTTGCCCGCGGCAGCCTCCGAGCGCACCGCTGTTTTTCAGGAACTTTGCGAGCGCGATGAGCGCGACCGCAATCGTGCCAACTCCCCGCTGCACCCCGCTCCAGATGCTGTCGTCATTGACTCGACAAATCTGACCCTCGAGGAAGTTCTGGCTCGCATCGAGGATCTGGTTCGTCCGCTCTTTGCGCGCCGCGGACCGTCGGAAAAAGCCGGGTAAAGCGAGTCCTACTCTTCCTCGGTTTTCGCGCTGGCCGGCGCCTTGAAATGCTTCGCCGGCTCTCCCGGCGGGGAGGGCGGCCTGGGCGGAGTCAGGGCTACCGTCGCGTTTTCGCCCTTCCGCAATTCCAGGTTGCCGTGGTCGGTTTCGAGTTGCAGTTGCACACCGCCATGTCCCACCGAGCCCTCGAGCGTTTGCCGTCCGCCATCGGTTGACATCTTCAATGGGAAGTCGGTCCGCACTGCTTCGTCCCCGCTCGTGCTGCCGGTCACGCTGAAGCTCGCGTTCTCGGGCATCGTCACAATCACATTCCCCGTGTGATCGGTGATCTGGATGTTGCCCAGCGGATTCGCCGTCACGATATTGACGTCGCCGTCCGAATCCTCGATGTGCGCATCGCCGGCAATCTGGGTCAGGTCGATATCCTTCGACCGCGCGATCACCCGCACCGGTCCCATGGCCTGGCTCAGACTCAGGTCGCTCTTGTCCAGGGTCATTGCGCCCTGCAGATGAGGTATATCCAGCGACGTCTGGCTCGAGTGGTAGTGAATGTCGGAGCCGATCTGCTCCAGATGAATGTCGCCGAAGAAGTCCCCGTTGATGGTCACCGACCCCTGGATCTGCGACAGGGTCACGTCGTCGCCGTGTCCATCCACCAGCACGCGGCCCTGTACGTTGTGCGCGGAAAAGTCGCCGTGGTCGATGTGCCCCTGGGCATCGCCGCGGATATCCTCCAGCTTCACTTCGCCATGATTATCGGTCACCTGCACGCCGCCATTGAGACCGTCCGCCGTCACGTCGCCGTGACCGGCCGTCACGGTTGCGAATGCAGCCGCCGGTAGTTCCAGCGTCAGATCGACGCGCGCGCCCTGTTTCTCCGGCACGGTGATCACCGCGCCGCCGCCCGACGCTTCCACCTTTGGCTTCAGTTGCGCAAAGATTTTCTGCGCCTCGGAATCCGAGTCCCGATGCACCATCTGGTGCGCGCGCAGATGCATCTGGTTATCGGTCGAGGCAGTAACGGTGATGTCACCCTGCGGATCGTTGATGCTCACTACCGGCTTCGCCGCCGTCAGCGTTTGATCCATCTGCACGTCGTTGTCGTGCTCGGCGCCCATCCAGTTCCAGAAATTATCGCCGTCGTCGCCGGAGAACTCCCACGAGAACGGTCCCATAAGATGGCCTTCGCGAGAAACCCATCCGAGACAGATCATCAGGATCACGAGCCAGACGATCCCGCCCATCGACCTGCGTCCGCCCCACGGCCGATTCCAGTCCAGGAAATGCTCGGCCAGCAACAGCCCGCCCATGACGATGAGCAACATGGGCCACCAGCGCGCGTACCATGCCCAGAACTCCACCGGGTCCACCTTGCCGGTGGAAATGAGCAACGCGATTACGCCAATAGTGAGCAGAATCATCGGTCCAACGAAGGTCGGTCTGTGCCAGCCGCGCCAGTACGTCCGGTAGTACTCCCGCTGTGCACGGATCTGGGCCTTCCACTGGTCCCGCTGCGCCCGCGCCGCCTGTTTTGCCTGCCACCGCGCTTCCCGCGATGTCCAGGATGGAGGTGTCGTTCCCATATAGCTACCTCCCCTCCTCGTCCTGCGTTGGTCCATCATGAGCCGGCCCAATCGCCGTCGTAGTTGTGGTTGGATCCGTCACCCCCGGCATTCCTGTACCGGGATAGGGCGCGTAGCTTGTGTTCCCGGGCATCGGAGATCCGGGATATCCGGCCGGCGGCACCGGAGGGTTCTGCACCAGGATCGCGTTCTCCGCCAGCTTCAGCAGACCCCACACGATGATGTACAGGGGCCAGCTGTGCGCGTAGGAGATGCCTGCATATTCGTCGAGAATGGCTGTGATCCCAAAGGTCAGCAGGATAATCGGGCCGCGCATGCGCCGCAGAAAGAGGTACTGGTTCATTGCCCACCTCCGGGCGGCGGCTCGTGCGGATTTCCGGCCGCCTGTGGCGGATTGGACTGCTGCGGATTGCCCTGCTGCGGATTGAAGGCGGGCGGTGGCCCCACCCGCGGGGTAAAGCCGAAACGTCCCCCGGAGTTCCGCAACAGCAACCACACCGCGATGCCCACAATAATGAGCGGCCACCCATGGTGCACCCATTCGAAGTTGAAGAAGCCCATGGTATTGAACAGGAACAGCATGCCCAGCAGGATGAGCACAATGGCCCCAATCGGCTCGCGGCGCGCGCGCTCCAGTTCGATGTGGGGCGGAATCGGCGGTGGCACCGCACCCGGAGGCGCAGTCCAACCCGGCGGAGGCGGCGGGTAGCCGGGCGGAGGTACGGTTCCCGGCGCAAAGCCCGCCGCAGGAGGAGGCGGCGTGCCCCATGTTCCCGGGCCCCCGGGATTGAACGGGCGCGGCTGCGATGCTTCCGCGACAATGCGCTGGCGCAGATGTTCGCCCCACTCCGCGCTCTGGCGGCCAAACTCATGGGCCTGCTGCCGTACCTGCTCTGCCCAGTCCGCATAGGGCTGGCCGGGATTTCCGGGCGCGGCTCCTGGTACGGTTCCCGGCGCTGCTCCTGCCGGGGGCGTTCCTGGTGGTGGCGTCACGGGCGGCGTCCAGGGCTGGGGAGTGGTGTGCCCGCCAAACGCGTTGCCCAGTTCATTTAATCCGAATGGATCCGGGAGGGGCAGTCCATCGCGCCGCGCTTTGGCCGTCTGGTGCGCGTCGAACACCTGATACAACACCCATGCGCCCACGAAAATCCCGAACACCCCGTAATGCTCGGTGATGCTGATGAGGACCACGAACACCAGGACGTGGACGATGGCCTTGATGTACTGGCCGTTGTACATCGCCCCCACGCCGGGGATGAAGCCGAGGATGGTCGCGGTGCCCGGATTGGGGATACCCGCGGGAGGAGGCGGCGGTGGATACGCGCCCGGCGCTGCTGGTGCTCCCGGCACAGCGGTTACGCGCGCCGCCAGGCACGGTTCGCAATACACGCTGCCCTGCACGGTTCGCGTGCATTGCGCACACAGTCCCTTACCGCAATTCTGGCAAAAGGCGGAGACCGCCGCCTCGGGGTGATTGACGCAGTTCATACCAGGCTTCCTTTCACGCACCCAGCGGTTGCGGTATCAACCGCCTCCTGCAGCCCGGTTTCTGAATAACCCAGGGAAATGATGCTTCCAGTTGCTGCCGACAGCCTTACCTCAGCTATCTCGTTTTTGTTTGTGCCGCAAGCCTTGTGCCGGGCGCTCGCATTCAGCACCCTGCCTCGCTCCGACGCAGGGTTCAGGCTTCCGTCCTTATTCCCGCTGCCGCCCGGCTTTGACGGCGCCTGTTTCTTCTGAGTTTCAGGTTGCTGCTGATTCGTGGGCTGGGTTTCCACATCGCGCCGCAGTTCCCGCATCCGCGACTGCAGCTGGTAGAAGAACCGCATGTTGTCGTAGTAGCGCACCACCTGGCTGCGCGCGCCGTAGAACCCCCGCGACAACGTGCTCCCGATCTGTGACGGACGGAAATCCGCCAGGCGCAGGTTGCCGGGCTTCACGCCCGCCAGGTCCAGGGTCAGCGCGATGGAGAAGAAGGCCATCGCCACCGTCATCAGCAGACGGGTCTCGTGGAAGTTCCGCCGCCATGGAGTCGCCATGGCCACCGCGCCTGCTCCCGCGCCCGCCCCGGCAATGACCGGCAGGGGCACGCTGCCCGCACCGACGGTCTTCTCGAGAATTTTGCCGATCAGCCCAGACGGGATCTCCGGTTCGGTGTGCAGATACTCCAGCCATTCCTGTCCCCGCTTCACGTGCGCCAGAAGATCGTGGCAGTTATCGCACGTCTCGCTGTGCGCCGTGAAAGCCGCCGCCTGCGCCGCAGGCAGCCGCCCGTCCAGCGCATCCGTCAGCAGCGCCTCCCACTCCTCGCAGCGGAGTGCAGCGTCTGGCTTTTGTCCGAATTTGCTCTCGTCTGCCACCGCTACACCACCTGCCCTTTATTACGCTCCAGCAGGCGAGCGAGTTCCGCCCGTCCCCGGCTGATGCGCGACTTAACCGTACCTTCGGGTATCCGCAAGACCTGCGCGATCTCCTTGTAGTCCATGTCCTGCAGATCGCGCAGAATCACCGCCTCCCGCAACTCCGGCGATATCTTCGTCAGCGCTTCCTGCACCATCTTCTCAATTTCCTTCTGCACCGCCCGGTCATGCTGCGTCGGACCTTTATCCGCCAGGCGCTGCAGCAGCGGCATATCCTCTTCCACATCCCATCCCGCGTCCATGGAGTCGGTGACCCGCTGCGCTCTGGACCGGCGGAAATGATCCACCAGCAGATTGCGGGTCATAGTGGTAATCCATGTCTGGAACGTCCCGCGGGCCAAATCGAAGGCCGCCAGATTTCCGTACACCTTAAGAAAAACTTCCTGAGTCAGGTCCTCAGCATCGGTGGTCGACCCTGTAAACCGGAAACACAAACCATACACCCGCCGGTGATGTGCTTTCACGAGCTCAGTCCAGGCAAAGGAGTCGCCTTTCAGGCACCGCTCCACCAGGACCTGCCACTCGGCTTCCACAGGCTTCTCCCCGATGCGCTCCAGGGCGCGTTCGTGCTCTCGCCGCTGCCACCGGTCCGCCGGCTTGCGCTCGTCACTTCCAGGCGCTCGATATTGCCCTGGGCGAATGACTTCCGCCCGGGATGCCGGCCGTGCCGCTGGGAATCCCATTTTCCCGAGATTCCACGCAATGGTTCCAGCGCTCATGGGCAATGATACGCATCCGAACTTCGCCCGGTTCCAAAAAACAAGGCGTAGTTTACGGCGGTAACCTGCCGTTCGGCTCACCCCTCGAAGGGCCGCACGGATGGCTGCGTTACCGCGATTCGCCAGAAATTGCGGCAGCATATGCGGGGACGCGCGGGTATACTGCAGCCGATGCAAAACGATCCCGCACAGGAATGGCTCCGGCTGACGAACCTTTATGGGGAGAAGAGCGACGAGGAGCTGCTCGACCTGGCGGAAGACTTCGGCGACCTGACGGAGACGGCGCAGCAGGTATTGCGGGACGAGATGAAGAAGCGGCGACTGAAGGCGCCCGGGACGGCGCCGGTTGCCGATAACCGGCCGGTCTTTGGCAGGTGGAGCGAGGGTATCGCCGGGAAGGAATCCGTTCGATCAGCGGGTAATTCGGAAGACGACGAATCCGGTGACGAAGCTCCTCGTGTGTACCTCTGCGAGTGCGAAGATTCCGAGCAGGTGAACGAGCTGGGCGAGGCTCTCCGCCGCGCAGGTATCGAATCATGGGTCGAGGGTGCACCCCTCGCGGAGGGAGTATTTCAAATCTCTCGCGTGCTGGTTCGCGCGGATCAATTTGCGAAGGCGCGCGATGTGGCATCGCGACCGATTCCGCAGGAGATCATCGACGATCTGAAGAAACCAGTCGACGATTTTAAGCCGCCAGCTTGCCCGAAATGTGGCGGGGCGGATCCGCTGCTGGAGAGCGTCGATCCCTCGAACAGCTGGCGATGTGAGAACTGCGGGGCGCAATGGAGCGAGGCGGTGGAAAACCCAGCCGCAAAGGGCGCACCATAACGAGA
>JASHPM010000548.1 GCA_030038115.1 Acidobacteriaceae bacterium
AGCCCGCCGCACTGCGCTGGTGGAAAGCCTGCGCGCCGAATTCGGCAGCTTCCTCCAGATCCACGGCTCCGAAGCCGGAATGCACCTCACCGTCACTCTTCCCCAAAGCTTCAAAGAAAACGACCACCAGATCGCCACCCGTGCCGCTAAAGACAAGCTCTGGCTCTGGCCTCTCTCCGGCTGCTATTCCAACGGCCACCCTCGCCACGGCTTCATCCTCGGCTTCGGCAACACCCCCGAAGACCAGATGCCGGCAGCCGTCCGCCGCCTCCGCCAGGCGTTGGGAGTCTAAGCCGCACCAGCCTTACTCGCCACCGGACAAAAAATATTTATGCGTGATAAGTGATCGGAGATCCGTGATCAGTCAGGCGCGATCAGTGATGACCGGCAACTGGCTATGTCTGGCCCTCCGTAACTGGCTATGGCCACCTGCCACTGCGCAGCGCCACAATCCTCCTTGTGGCTATAGTTGTCCGAGGAGCGTAGACCCGTGAAAATCTCCAGCCCGTTCCCCAAATTCTCTCTTGCCGTCGCCGCCGGACTCTTTCTGCTCCCGTCCCCGCTCGCCCGCGCCGCGTCGCTCCCCCAAAATTCTTCCGAGCTTGCTCTTCAAACTATGCCCGCCGAAGAGCGCGGCGACATCCTCATGGCTCGCCAGCAGTATCTCGCCGCCATCGAGGCCTATCGCCAGGCCCCCATGAACGCCGAAACGTACAACAAGATGGGCATCGCTTACCATCACCTGCTCGCCATCGACGAAGCCCGCCGGGACTACGAGAAAGCTCTCCTCATCCGCCCCAACTACCCCGAAGCTCTCAATAATCTCGGCGCTGCCGACTTCGGGCAGGGCGATTACAAGAAGGCCATTCGCCTCTATCGCAAGGCTCTCAAGCTCATGCCCCACTCCGCCGTCATCGCCGCCAATCTCGGCACCGCTTATTTCGCTCGCGGCAAGTACAGCTACGGCCTCGAAGCCTACCAGACCGCCTTCCGCATCGACCCCAACGTCTTCGACCCCGACTCAGGTCAGATCATCGAGGGTCCCTCCGACAGCCAGCAGCGCGCCCATCAGGATTACTGCATCGCCGAGCTCTTTGCCGAAGCCGGCAATCCCATCCTCGCCATCGACTATCTGCGCCGCGCCTTCAACGACGGCTTCAGCGATCACAATCGCCTCCTGCAGGACACCAGCTTCGCCCAGCTCCGCAAAACCCCACAGTTCGCGCAGCTCATGGCGGAAGAGAAGATTCATTAACCCCTTCCATGCACCGTGAACGCGCCTGAACAAATCCCTCGGCTGGAGTCAAAGCCTCTCTGACGCCTCCGCCCTCCGGCCGTTTTTTTTCCTGACTGTGCCATCTGGCTGCAACGATTCCCGAGTAGACGGTTTCCGGCCGAATCCCTTCGCTGCGCCATCTCCCGCAATTTCTGCGTCAATCCCACTGCCGTAATTGCTTCCTTCGGTACTCCTGTACCGGTTTCCCACCTTGCTGCGTCCAAAGGAGTAACTCCCATCTTCCTTTTTGGGAGCTACAGTGGTACAGGTAGGTATGGAGACCGTCCCCGCCACCGAAATATTTGCCGCCGACACGGATCACGCCGGTCTGCGTCCTTT
Organism: Acidobacteriaceae bacterium; assembly: GCA_030038115.1. Taxonomy (GTDB): domain Bacteria; phylum Acidobacteriota; class Terriglobia; order Terriglobales; family Acidobacteriaceae; genus Palsa-343. The sequence continues at coordinate 1,616 of JASHPM010000548.1, forward strand.
GGCGGGCCGCGATCATCCAATTCTCGTTAGCGTCAAAGGCCTGCGCAAGGAATACTCCACCGGTCGTGGCCGCCTGACGCTTTTCGACGGACTCACCTTCGACATCCTGCAGGGCGAAATGCTCGCCATCGTGGGTCAGTCCGGCGCCGGTAAGAGCACCCTTTTGCACATCCTCGGTGCTCTTGATACCCCTTCTGCGGGAGACGTATACTGCGCCTCAACTCAGTTGCGCTCGCTCACTCCCTCGCAGGCAGCCGCCTTTCGCAATCGCGAAATCGGCTATGTCTGGCAATTTCATTACCTCCTGCCGGAATTCACCGCGCTGGAGAACGTCGCGATGCCCCTGCTCGCCAGGGGTGAATCGAAGGCTCAGGCCTTCAAAACCGCGGAGCATTGGCTGAACGAAGTGGAACTTGGGGCCAGGACCACGCATCGCGCCGGCGAACTTTCCGGTGGCGAGCAGCAGCGTGTTTCTCTCGCCCGTGCTTTGGTCACGCAACCGAAGATCCTGCTCGCCGACGAACCCACTGGCGACCTCGATAGTCTGACGGCCGACATGGTCTTCAGCCTCATCCAGCGCCTCCATCGGCAGCATGGCCTCACTTCCGTCATCGTGACCCACAACCTGGCGCTCGCGCGCCGCTGTACTCGGATTTGGCGGCTCGATAATGGCCGCCTCGACGAGGTTTCTCCGTCCGCCGCTTAGGCAACGGAGGCCTCGCAGCAGGGTTCGTAGTAAACAGGATCTGCGTCGCACGCTGGAAATCGGCTCCGCGCCGCCGGCCTCGCAAATGGGATGGATGCGGACGAACGCTCCAGCCTCAGGGCCGCCCGCTATTTTGGCCCCAGGATTCTTGGCAATGGGCGGCGGTTCGAACCTCAGCCGTTGGGAGGTTCACACCAACGAAGAGTCCCGCTTGTCCACGGGCTTGCCGGCAACAACGACTGGCATACCGGACGGCAGACGGAGTCTCTCAGAGGGATCATGTTCGAACGCTATACTGAAAAAGCGCGGCGCGTCATCTTCTTCGCCAGATATGAGGCCAGCCAGTTCGGTTCCCCGTACATCGAGACCGAGCATCTGCTCCTCGGCCTCCTGCGCGAAGACAAGGCACTCACCAACCGCTTTCTTCGCTCGCATGCCTCGGTTGAATCCATCCGTAAACAGATTGAAGGCCACACGACCATCCGCGAGAAGGTCTCCACCTCCGTCGATCTCCCGCTCTCCAATGAATGCAAGCGTGTGCTCGCTTATGCTGCCGAAGAGGCCGAGCGCCTCTCCCACAAGCACATCGGCACTGAGCACCTCCTCCTCGGACTCCTGCGCGAAGAAAAGTGCTTCGCTTCCGAAATTCTCCACGAACGCGGGCTGAAACTCCTCGCCGTCCGCGAAGAGCTCGCCCGCGCCACCCAGGAAAAAGCTCCCCAGCAACAGCGCAACCGCGAATCCTCCCTGCTCGCCGAGTTCTCCCGCGACCTCACCCAGGCCGCCATGGACTCCCAGCTCGATCCCCTCGTCGGCCGCGATTCGGAACTGGAGCGCGTCGTCCAGATCCTCTGCCGCCGCACCAAGAATAACCCCGTCCTCATCGGCGAGCCCGGCGTCGGCAAAACGGCCATCGTCGAAGGCCTCGCCCAGCGCATCTCCGACGGCGACGTCCCCAGCTTCCTCTCTGACAAGCGCGTCCTCGCTCTCGACCTCTCCCTCATCGTTGCCGGCACCAAATACCGCGGCCAGTTTGAAGAACGCCTCAAGACCATCATGAAAGAGCTGATGGAGAATCAGAACTCCATCATCTTCATCGACGAGCTCCACACCCTGGTCGGCGCCGGTTCCGCCGAAGGTTCCCTGGACGCTGCCAACATCCTCAAGCCTGCCCTCTCACGCGGCGAGATCCAGTGCATCGGCGCCACCACCCCCGCTGAATATCGCAAGTCCATCGAGAAGGACCGCTCCCTCGAGCGCCGCTTCCAGGCCGTCAAGGTCCCGCCCCCCAACGAAGAGGACGCCATCAAAATCATCAATGGCATTAAGGACCGCTACGAAAAGTTCCACGCCGTCAGCTACACCGACGAGGCCATCAACTTCGCCGTTGCCCATTCCAATCGCTACATCTCCGATCGCTTCCTGCCCGACAAGGCCATCGACCTCATCGACGAAGCCGGCGCCCGCGTCAAACTCCGCCAGACTTCCCTGCCCGAAGAGATCACTGAAGTCCAGAAGCGCATTAAGTTCATCGTCCATCGCATGGAAAACGCCATCGCGAACCACGAGTTCGAGAAGGCCCGCTTCTATTCCGACGAGGAGCGCAAGGAGCGCGACAACCTCCGCGCTCTGCGCGACAAATACCACCTCGACGACTCCACCGCCGGCATCGTCGGCCGCGAGGATATCGAAGACGTCGTCAGCCGCTGGACCGGCGTCCCCATTACCTCCATCAAGGAAGAAGAAACGCAGAAGCTGCTCCGCGTCGAAGAGGAGCTGCACAAGCGCGTCATCTCCCAGGACAAGTCCATTTCCGCCCTGGCCCGCGCCATCCGCCGCTCGCGTGCCGGACTCAAATCCCCGCATCGCCCCATTGGTTCGTTCCTTTTCCTCGGACCCACCGGCGTCGGCAAAACCGAAATGGCTCGCACCCTTGCCCAGTTCCTCTTCGGCAGCGAGAAATCCCTCATCCGTTTCGATATGTCCGAGTTCATGGAGAAGCACTCCGTCTCCAAGCTCATCGGTTCGCCTCCCGGCTACGTCGGCTACGAGGAAGGCGGCCAGCTCACCGAGCGTGTCAAGCGTTCGCCTTACTCCGTCGTCCTTCTCGATGAAATCGAAAAGGCTCACGCCGACGTCTTCAACATCCTGCTCCAGGTCTTTGAAGACGGCCAGCTCACTGACGGCCTCGGCAACACCGTTGACTTCAAGAACACCATCATCATCATGACCTCCAACATCGGCGCCCGCCATCTCCAGCGCAAGCAGGGGCTGGGCTTCCAGAGCGACCGCGAAGACATGGTCCTCGAAAAGATCGAAGACCTCGTCAGGAATGAGGTCAAGCGCACCTTCAACCCCGAATTCCTCAACCGCATCGACGAGATCATCATCTTCCAGTCGCTGACCGACGCCGATCTCATCCAGATCCTCGAGCTCCTCGTCCAGCAGCTCAATACCAACCTCGCGCAGAAGTCCATCACCATCTCCGTCAACGAGGACGCCAAGAAGTGGATCCTCGAAAAAACCCTGGTCGACCGCACCTATGGCGCTCGTCCCCTCCGCCGCGCCCTCCAGCGCTTCGTCGAGGACCCGCTCTCTGAGGCCCTTATCGCCGGTGGCATCAGCCAGCGCCCTGCCTTCCTTGAGGTCTATCTCGAGAACAACCAGCTCTTCTACCGCCCTGTCGTCACGGAGGGCGAAGAAAGAACCGAAGGCATCCTCCTCGTCAGCTAAGGCTGCGGCACACGACAAAGGCCCTGTTCTCCGGAACAGGGCCTTTGTCTCGCATCTCAGACCTCCGGCTTGATGGAGTC
>JASHPM010000549.1 GCA_030038115.1 Acidobacteriaceae bacterium
GCCAGGCTACTCAGGAATCCGGCCCAGAGTAAAGGCGTTATGCCCGCAGTGCAGGGAGATGCAGATGGCCCGCATTGCGCGTCGGGGATTTCTGCGACGGCGAATTTTTCCGCTGTTGGGGATGTATCCGTGGGAGTGCGCGATCTGCGGCAGGCAGGCGTTGCTGCGGAAACGAGGCAGAGTGGAACCGCGCAGCATGGCGTCCCCCGATGGGCAACCGGCGCCCGATCGTTCAGCGGAAGGTCTGCCGCAGCGGTGACGTCGCGCAGAGGATGCGCATTTGCGCCCCATCTCCGCGAAAGCAACCCATTCATCGCCCGTCTCCGTCAAACCTCATGAGGGGATTGGACCGGCTCCGGAAGTTGCGATCCGGTTGCGAGGATCGACCCTGCCGCGCACATGCGGCGATGGGCAGCGGAGCCGATGCAGGTACCTTACTCATGGAATCGAACCAGAACTCTGGGGCAGTGCCGCATCTGCGGCCAGTTCACGCTGGGGCGTGTTGCCCGCCGCGGATTCTGGCAACGCCGGATTCTTGCGCTGTTCGGTCTTTATCCGTGGCAGTGTATGACGTGCGGCTCGAGCAAATGGATGCGCAAGCGCGGCACAATTGATCGAGGGGCCGGAACCGCAACCGACGAAGGGGGAATGGCGGCGTAGCCTGCTTTAGCCCTACTGCACAGCGTGCGAAAATTTGCGTTCGATCTCCGCGGCAGCGGCGTGCAGGCCGTCGAGCGGATGCAGCCGAGGTAGCTCGGCGCCGAGGCGCTCCAGTTCCGCCAGAGCCAGTTCTGTGGCAATGTTGCCAACGAGCGCGTCCTGCGCGAAGGGGCAGCCGCCAAATCCGCCCAGCGCCATATCGAAGCGGCGGCATCCCGCGCCGTACGCGGCGGCCACTTTCGCGGCAACCTCTCTGGGGCGCGCATGCAGATGAACGCCAACTTCGATGGTCTCGTCAACCGCATCGAGGACAGCGGTAACGAGCGTGGAGATCTGCTGCGTCGTGGCTAATCCCACCGTGTCGGCGAGAGAAATCTGCGTGATACCGGAGTCTGTGAGCAGGTCGCACGCCGCGACGACCTCGTCGATGCTCCAGGGATCCCCATAGGGATTGCCGAAGGCCATCGAGACGTAGACGACCACACCCAGGCCCGCCTGGAAGGCTGCCTGGCCGACGGCATCGAGCGCCTCAACTGACTCTTCGGGAGTCTGGTTCTGATTGCGGCGGAGGAATTCCGGCGAGATGGAATAGGGAAACCCCAGCGTGGCGACGGCGCCGCTCTCCACGGCACGCGCCGCTCCCTTCGGGTTGACGACGATGCCGATGATTTCCACATCGTCCGGCGGATCCAGATATGCGAGCACCTGCTCGGCATCGGCCATCTGGGGCACGGCCTGGGGCGAGACGAAGGAGACGGCGTCGATGTGGTGGAAGCCGGCGGCCGCCAGCGTGCGCAGATAGTCCGCCTTGACCTCGGCGGGGATGGGCCTGGGCAGACCCTGCCACGCGTCGCGGGGACATTCGATGATCTTCACGGCGGTCATGGGAAGCGGCGCCTGAGGACGATAATATTTCGGCCCGGAATCCGGGCGTACGTGCGCTTCAGCGCCAGCGGAGGGTGAAGTCGGCGCAGAGCAGCAAGCCGTAGGGTATCAGGGCGAGCGGGGCCCAGTGGCGCCAGCGAGGCAGCAGCAGAGTGGAGACAAAAAAGGCCGTGGCCGCCAGGGTAACGGGGGAGTTCCAGCGCGCCACCCACTGATAAACGCTAAGTTGCAGATCGAGCACCTGATCCCAGGCGCTGTGAGCCGGCATGTGGAACATGGCCGGAGCTTTAGCGGGAACGCCGTGCATCCACAGGACGATGGCCAGCGCGCAGAAGATCAGCGAAGGCAGCGACGCAGCCAGCAGCGGCGTCAGCAGGAGGAAAAAGGGACGGTCGGACTGGGAGGCGGTCTCAGCCATTGCGTTCGATACGTTGGATGCACAACTCCTTCGAAAGAGGCGGGGTGATCAACAAGTAGTAACTATCCCGGCTGGAGCGATTGTCCTCATGCCAGTCGGAATAGTGGAGGCGCAGGCCAATCACGCTTTCCTCGCAGGGCGGACGCTCATAGCGCTCCTGAAATTCCCGCTGCCGGACGCTCAGAGCCACCAGCTCCTGGGTGACCGGAAAGGAGCGCAGCTCGTTGGGGGGCACAACGAACCCGGAGAGCGGGCGCTCGATGGCGAGATGGCCCTCATCGCGGACCCAGAGCCGGTAGCCGGCCAGGCGAAAGGAGCGCTCGGCGTCATTCCAGACGTCGACGACCACCAGTGGCCACGCGATGGAGTCGTAGTAGTGCTCGCCGTTCTCCGGGCGGTCGCGGCGGTATGTGATGGTCAGAGGCCGATGCGCGAAGCGATCCATGGTTTCGGAGCGAATGCCCATCCAGAAGCGCGGCTGCACGTTGATGCGTGCTTCCCACTGCTCGCGTTGCAGCGCGATGGCGGCTTCGGCGGCGGCGAGCGATCGCCGGGAGACATGCAGGTAGGTCAGCGTGACCATCGCCGTGATGACGGAGGCGAAGAAACTCAGGAGCGCTCCCAGGGCCAGCGCGTACGTGTCCCCGTGGCGATGCCACGCGATGAGGAACACGAACGCCAGCGCCACGCAGAGCAGGATCATCGCGACCAGCACCACCAGAAAACGCAGCCGGAGTTGCGTCACCAGCATGCGCATGAGGATCCGGTGGCGCGTCATGGAAGGATTCGCCGATGGAGGCCGGTCATTGTGGGAATTGTCCGAGCCAGGCCAGCACAATGACCAGCAGTAAGCCCACGAAATGCACGCTGAGCCCGATGATGATGGCCCGAAGATGCCTGCCGGCGCGAAAAGTCAGGGTCATGAGCAGCCCATAGAGGGGGAACTGCAGATACATCATGTACTCCCACGCGTGACCGACCAGATCGGCGGGAGAGTGAAGCACGCGGCTGCGCAGGACGTCTACCCAGGGGTAGAGCAAAGCGAACGCCTTCGGCCCTTCGAGCGCCAGGATGCTGGCCAGCCGTACCGCAAACGGTGTGATGATGATCCCGATCAGGACCGGCCACAGCGACTTCCACCAACCACGGGCGAAGCTCTTCGATGCGCCGCGCTTCTTACGCGACGTCGCAGCAGAAGATGAAGGCATAGTTTGAGAATACTCCCGATTGGCAACAAAACAGGGAAAATCCGGGCGTGACTTCAGTCACGTTTGCAGAATACCGGGATTGAACCGCGGAACGTCAGGGTTCAGGGAGACCGCTTCCAGGGCCAGCAACAGCGCGTCGCGGGTTTGCGCCGGATCGATGATGGCATCGACCCACAGCCGGGCCGCCGCGTAACGGCAGTCGGTCTGGGATTCGTAGGTGGCCTTGATGGAGGCAACCAGCTCCTGCTTTTCCTGCTCGCTGAGCTGCCGTCCGCCGCGCTCCAGCTGACGGATGCGAATCTCCACCAGCGTGCCGGCCGCCGAATCGCCGCTCATCACCGCATAGCGCGCGGTGGGCCACGCAAAAATGAAGCGCGGGTCGTAGGCTTTGCCGCACATGGCGTAGTTGCCTGCGCCAAACGAGCCGCCGACGATGACCGAAATTTTCGGGACGACGGAGTTGGCGACCGCGGTCACCATCTTTGCGCCCGAGCGGATGATCCCGCTCCACTCCGCGTCGCGCCCTACCATGAAGCCGTTCACGTCGTGGAGGAAGATGAGCGGGATCAGGTTCTGATTGCAGTCCATGATGAAACGCGCCGCTTTGTCGGCGCTGTCCGCGTAGATGACTCCACCGAACTCGACGCGCTTCTCGCCCGAGTGGCCGGTTTGCGGCTGAGGCAGCTTTTGGTTCGCCACGATGCCCACGGCGTAGCCACCGATGCGCGCATAACCGCACAACAGCGTCCGGCCATAGGCGGGGCGATACTCGTCGAACTCCGAGCGGTCGGCGATCCGCGCTATCACTTCGTGCATGTCGTAGCTATTCACCGGCGCCCTCGCTGGATCAGGGTCGAGCAAGGCGTGCAGGTCTTCGGCGGGATAAAGGGGCGCGTCGCTGGCGGCATCCCAGGCGGCGCGATTGAAAGGCGCGGAGGCCGAGTCGCCCCATTTCGAGACAAGCGAGCGCAGCCGCGCGATGCAGAGATGGTCGTTGGGCTCTTTGAAATCCACCGTGCCCGAGATTTCCGCATGCATGGTCGCGCCGCCTAATTCCTCAGCGGAATATTTTTGGCCGATGGCGGCCTGCACCAGAGCCGGACCCGCGAGAAAGAGCCCGCTGCCCTCCGTCATCAGCACCTGGTCCGTCATGACCGGCAGATACGCGCCGCCGGCGACGCACATGCCCATAATGGCGGTAATCTGCGGGACGCCGCTCGCCGACATGACCGCGTTATTGCGGAAGATGCGCCCGAAGTCGTCCTGATCGGGGAAGACATCTTCCTGGAGCGGCAGGAAAATGCCGGAAGAATCGACCAGGTAA
>JASHPM010000550.1 GCA_030038115.1 Acidobacteriaceae bacterium
TTGTGCTGCCACGTGTGAGACCCGCCCCCGAAGCGGGGCTCATGTCGCTGACCGAAGCCACAGCACTATATATGAGACCAGTTCTGGCATCCCTGTTGGTTTTTCCCTCAAACTTAGGAATCTTTTCCCGCCCCAGCGCAATTTATGCCAGCACTACTGTGACGAATTTTCTCCTTTCGTCCCCAATCGTAATCCGGCGCGAGAATTTCGAGCTTTTCGTTTTCTCCAGGGACAACCAAACCATCCTTCTCCGCATTTTGCATAAGTTCGGCCAGGCGCGCTCGGCCGGCGCAATTCGGCCCACGCTGTTCCATCTCACAACTCTGGAGACTACACGCATGCAATGCGCACGATTCCTTGCGGCCTCGCTTTTTGCCGCCCTCGCCACCACCTCCGCCATAACCACCAACGCGCAAACCGTCTGGACCAGCACCGCCACCCAGGGCATTTCCGTTTCTCAACTCGCTTCCGCGGCCGACTATGGTCCGGCTTCTCCCACCCAGGCCATCACCGTCCGCGTCGCGCTCAACCTGCAGAACCAGGCCGCGCTCAACACCTGGATCCAGAACATCAACGACCCCACCAACGCCCTCTACGGGCAGACCCTCACCCCCGCGCAGTTCGCAGCCACTTATGCACCCAGCAACGCGCAGGTACAGCAGGTCGTCAGCTATCTGCAAAGCCAGGGCTTCGATAATGTCACCGTCGAGCCCAACAATCTGCTCATCAGCGCCGACGGGACCGTTGCCCAGGCCTCGGCCGCCTTCAACACGCCCATCGAGCAGTTTGCGCAGTTCGGCAACATCGTTTACGGCAACACCGCCAACGCTCAGGTTCCCGCCTCACTCGGCGGCATCGTCGCTGCCGTCCTCGGCCTCAACACCATCGGCCAGATGAAGCCCACCATCGTCACCCAGGCGTCGGTCAGCGCTCCGCAGTACGCCGTCAGCTATGATCCACAGCAGTTCTGGCAGATTTATTCCGCCAACGGTGTGCCCGCTGCTTCCAAAACCAGCATCGCCATCATGGCGGAAGGCGACCTGAGCCAGGTGCTCAGCGACTTCAAAGCCGCCGAAGCCAGCTGGGGATTCCCGTCCTTCCCCGTCACCGTCGTTCCCGTCGGCATCGCCAGCACCGATACCTCGGGCGTCGATGAATGGGATCTCGACACCCAGTACTCCACCGGTATGGCCGGCGGACAGGTGAAGCACCTCTACCTCTACGACGCCACTTCGATGACCGACTCCGACCTCGCACTCGATTTCAGCCGCTGGGTCACCGACGATGAGGCGCGCGTCGCCAATGCTTCCTTCGGCGAATGCGAAGTCTTTCCCTACCTCGACGGTTCCATGCTGGCCGACGATGAACTCTTCGCCGAGGGCGCTGCGCAGGGCCAGACTCTGTTCTCCTCCACCGGCGACACCGGTTCCTTCTGCCCCGCTGAAGTCGGCGAAAACGGCGTTCCCGCCGGCGTCCCCATGGTCAACTACCCGGCCACTTCGCAGTACGTCATGGCCGTCGGCGGTACCACGCTGCTCACCAACTCCGACGGCAACTACGACATCGAAACCGCGTGGTACGCAGGTGGCGGCGGCATCAGCCAGTTTGAGTACTCGCCTTACTGGCAGACCGCGGCCAACGTTCCCAGCTCCGAGCTTGGCGACAAGGGCGATCCCGACATCGCCATGGACGCCGATCCCGAATCCGGCGCCAACATCTACTACGACGGCGCCTGGGAAGGCGTGGGTGGCACCAGCCTCTCCTCCCCCCTCGCCGTCGGCGTCTGGGCCCGCATGATCACTGCCAATCCCAAACTGGGCTTTGCTCCCATCACTTACTACGGCCTCTATGACGGAACCGGCGCCGTCGGCGCCTATCCCAACGGCGGCTTCCACGACATCATCACCGGCTGCGATGGCCTCTACTGCGCCGCACCCGGCTGGGATTACACCACCGGCCTCGGCTCTCTCTGGGTTAACCAGCTGTACGCCGACTTGCAATCCAGGTAGTTTCTCCCCTTTGCGTCGAACCTGGCGCCCTTGCAGAGGGATCGCTTCAATGGCGATCCCTCTGCTGCCTTCAGCCGGTCCTGCGCGGAGAACCCCTGTCATCGCCGGTTCGAGCGATGTCGGAATGCGCCCTCCCTCGGGAAAAAGGCGTCATTCCGGTCAACTTATCACGCTCAAACTGCGTCTACTTGCTTACCCTGTTGCTGGTTTTCTTAGGCCCCAGCTTTCCTAAGGAAGAGTAAGAATGCACGCTCCAGACCAGGACAAGCCCCGTGTGCTCGTTGCCGACGATGAGCCCATCATTGCCAACACCCTCAAAACCATCCTCGATCGCCATGGGTTCGAGGCAAAGGCTGTGTACAGCGGCGAGGAGTCCGTTGCATTGGCGGAAGTCTGGCCGCCGGACATCTTCCTCAGCGATGTCGTCATGCCCGGCCTGAATGGCATCGATGCCGCCATTCGCATTTCCGGGATGCTTCCTGCATGCCAGGTCTTGCTGTTCTCAGGCCAGGCAGCCACCAACGACCTTCTTATCGATGCCCGCCTTCGCGGGTACAGCTTTGAGATCCTGCTCAAGCCGGTTCCACCCGCGGAGCTTCTCGCTCGTCTGCGGGCGATCTTGCCGGCCCGCGCTTTCCATGAAGTGCGTCCCGCGCGAAAATACGCCACCTGAACGTCGGAAATGATCGACGAGAACCGGGCATTGCGAACCCTGCCAACTCGTATTGTCGGTTTTTATGAACACTCTTGATGCTCCCATCGTCATAGCAGGGTGGAGAGGCTCGAACAGGTGAAGCAGGCGGTGCGCGACCAGCGTGCGGCTACGGCCGTTGCGTCGGTCTTCCAGGATATTCGCTACGGGCTCCGCCAACTGCGCCGCAATCCCGCTTGGTCCCTGACTGCAATCCTCACGCTTGCGCTCGGCATCGGCGCAACCACTTCGATATTTTCGGCGGTCTGCGCGCTGCTGCTGCGCCCTCTTCCCTGGCCGGGCGCGGACCGGCTGATGTTTATTTACCAGCAGACTAAATATGGCGAAATGGACGCCCTGCTCAATCAGGATTTCTTCGCCGCACAGCCCGCCCTCAAATCGTTTGAGTCCGTGGCCGCATATCTCGGCCCCGGCGATGAGAATCTGACCGGCGTCGGCGCTCCCATACGCGTGTCGGCGATGAGAGTCACCGCCAACTTTTTCCCCACACTGCACGTGGCCCCCGCGTTGGGCAGAAACTTCCTCAGCAGTGAGGACCGCAGGGGCGGCCCACCCGTCGTCATCCTGAGTCATCGCCTCTGGCGGAGCAGGTTCAACAGCGACTCCTCCATCATCGGCCGCACCATCGCGCTCGCCGGAAAAGCGCAAACCGTAGTCGGCGTTCTGCCCGCGCACTTCGTCTTTCCCGACCCCGCAGCCGAACCCGACCTCTATGTCCCGGACGATTTGGACACCGATACGCATCTCGAATCCACCAATATCTCCATCGTGATGGTCCTGACCATCGCCCGGCTGCGCGACGGCGTAACCCTGCCCCAGGCCCAGGCAGACCTCAATCTCTTTGAAAAAAACCGCGTGAAAGGCTACGGCCCGTTTTTCGTCAACTGGGCTCAGGGCCGCAGGATCATCGCCGAGCCGCTCCAGCGCTATCTCACCGGCGACGACCGCGAGCCGCTTCTGATCCTGCTCGCATGCGTCGCAGCCGTGCTGCTCATCGCTTGCGTGAACGTCGCCAACCTGCAGCTGGCGCACACCGTCACCCGCGAGCCCGAGATGGCTCTGCGTGGCGCGCTCGGCGCCGGACGCCTGCGCCTTATCCGCCAGTCTCTCGTTGAAAACCTTACGCTCGCGGCCATCGCCTCCGTGCTCGGCCTCGCCATCGCCGCCGCGGTCACATGGCTCATTCGCCACAGCGGTACGCCCGGTGAATTCGCCTCAGGCTCGCTCGCAGCCGATCTGCTTCAGGCGCCCTTCGGCAAGCTCAGCGCCGCCGTCGAAGTCAACCGCTGGGTTCTCGCATTCACCGCGGGCCTGGCGCTCCTCACCACAATTCTCTTCGGCCTTGCCCCCGCCATCGGCGCCTCGCGCATCGATCTGCGCACCTCGCTGCAGGGCGCCTCCCGCAGCGTTTCCTCCGCTCGCCGGCATCAGCGTCTGCGCAGCGTTTTGCTCGTCGCGGAGATCGGCCTCGCCGTATTGCTGCTCACCGGCGCGGGCCTCCTCATCCGCAGCTTTGCGCATGTACTTCAAAACCGCACCGGCTTTGATCCGCGCCAGTGCCTCACCGCGAAGGTGCAGCGCAACGGCTCCGAGGAGCCGGAAAAGACGAAGGCCTTTACGCAACAACTGTTGCCCCGGCTCAAAACCATCCCCGGCGTGCAGGCCGCAGCCATCGCCAGCGCGCTTCCGCTCGAACATGTCTACCGGGGCAGAACTCTCGCCTTCGGTGATGGACCTCCGCTGCCGGTGGGGCAGCGCCCGGGAGCCCGCACCATCAGCATCAGCCCGGAATATTTCGCAGCTGCAGGCACCGGTCTGCTCCAGGGCCGCACATTTACCAGTGCGGATAACGCCGCCTCCGTTCCTGTCGCCATCGTCAATCAGGCGTTTGCCCGCAGGTATTTCAACGGCGATGCTCTCGACAAACACTTCCGCATCAACCTCCACGGCCACGACATATTCACCCCCATCACCGCCGTCGGCATCGTCCAGGATGTCCACTACGACAGCCTCGAAGCGGATATCCAACCCGCCATGTATCTGCCGTTTGATCAGGTGCCGGAGGGCGAGGTGAACATTCTGCTGCGCTCGAGCGTCGAGCCCGCCTCGCTGACCGTGGACCTGCGCAAAGCCGTCCTCGACACCGACCCCATGCAGCCTTTATTCGATATCGCAACCATGGAAAGCCGCCTCTCGCAGGCGCTTGCCCAGCGTCGGCTCATCATGCTGTTGATCGCGGTCTTCGCCGTGCTGGCCATGATGCTGGCCGGGGTGGGTATTTACGGAGTTTTTGCCTATTGGGTCAATCAGCGCCGGCTGGAAATGGGGATTCGGCTGGCTCTTGGCTCGTCGCGACCTGAGCTGCTGCGCCTCATCGTGATGCAGGCCATGCGTCTGATCCTGGCCGGTGGCGTTATTGGTATTGCGGGAGCGTGGTTCCTGGACCGTCTTTTGGCCGGCACGCTTGTGGGTGTCAAAGTGCACGACCCCGTCACTCTTTCGCTCGCGTGGGCTCTGATGACGCTGATAGCGCTCCTGGGAAGCAGTTTGCCCGCCATGAATGCTGCTCGGACCGACCTCGTTTCCGTGCTCCATTCCGAATAATGGTCGGCGCGGAAAAGATCGTACACCACCCAGTCCCCCCTCGATGGAGACCACGAATCTCGGTAATCTTCTTCCACCTCTGTGCTCTCTGTGCCCTCCGTGGTGGAACCCCTCACGGCATCGCCGGCCCCCTTGCCCGCAGCGTCTTCGCTGTCCACGCCGCGCCCGGCAGCCCCTGCTACTTGCTGGGCCTGACTATCGGCGGAAAAGATCGTACACCGCCGGTCCCCCCTCGATGGAGACCACGAATCTCAGTAATCCTCTTCCACCTCTGTGCTCTCTGTGCCCTCCGTGGTGGAACCCCTCACGGCATCGCCGGCCCTCGCGCCCGCAGCATCTTCGCCGTCCACGCCGCACCCGGCAGCCCGCACACGGCCAGCAGCTCCAGCTCTTTCTCCATGTCGTACTCCACGCGTCGAATCGTCGCCCCGTCCCCGTCGAGCAGCAAATACGACGCCCGCGCATTGCCGTCGTACGGCAACCCAACGCTTCCCGTATTGACCACCGCTCGCAGCGCTCCGCTCAGCCTGCGAATCGAGGGAACATGCGTGTGTCCATACGCCACCACCGGCTCGCCCAGCGCTCCATAGATCGCCTCCAGCTCCGCATCGCCCGCCTCCGCCCCCGGAGCCCGCCAGCAATCCCCCGGCCGCGCATGCACCAGCGCAAAACCCGGCCGCCTGATCGCCATGGGCAACTGAGCCATCCACTCCAGCCGCTCTTCCCCCAGCGCCGCCCGCGTCGCCCCGGCAATCTCCCGAATCTTCTCCCACATCGCAGCCGGCGCCTTCGACTGCGCGGCGAAATCCTCCAGCGATTCCCTCCGCACCAGCATCTCGTCCGTATTCCCCATCACCCCCGCCCAGCCCAGCTCCCGAATTCGGTCCACCACCCCCACCGGACTCGACCCGCCGTCCGCCAGGTCGCCGCCGTGCAGCACCAGGTCTGGTGCCGCCTCGCGCAGGTCGGCCACCACCGCCTCCAGCGCCGTCCGATTCCCGTGAATATCCGACACCACCGCAATCCGCATCGTCTCTCCTCAACCTCAGCTTCCCTCTTCCCGCTTCCTGCTTCCCGCTCCCCGCTCCCAGCTCCCCGCTTTCCAGCTACCGGCCACCGGCTACGGGCTACCGGCTACTGGCTGTTTGTCAAGTTTCCACCACTTCACCAAAGTAACGTTCTCTCATTCCACATAACTTACCAGCCAAAACACCCCAAAAAAGTTGGCCGGTTTACCCCCTCAAACCTGATATTCTGAACTTAGGATAGAAAAAGAAAAAAGGCTGCCTCTTCGGCGGCCTTTTCTGTTGCTGGAGGAAATCTCGGTGGGCCCTGGAACACAACTCGCGCGGGAAGTCCGGCACTCAGCCGAAACTGATTCATATTCGGCCAGGTCTGACTCACGCTCGGCCTTATGTGACGCACACCCTGCCATATCCCTGTCAAACTCGGCCGAATCTGTATCAAACCCAGCCGAATTCCAACTCATTTCGCTGCCATCATCTGCGCCCCGCCCGGCCGAGTCTGATTCACCCTCGGCCAGATCTGAATCAAACTCAGCCGACCCGCAACTGACTCATTCTCGGTCACATAACCGGTTATCGAGCCGCCAGCCCCCGCTAAACCTCTCAAAGCAGGTCACAGCCAGGGAGCGAGGCATGGGGGTGCACCCCTTCAGAACGATTCCAGGATGTCAGCCACCGCTGCCTGCGCAAATTCACGCGCCAGCCGTCGCGTCGCCGCCGAGTCCTCCTGGATGAAGCTCGCCAGGTCCTGGATCTGCTCGTACTGCTGGCGGAAGGTATACGACGGGTTTTGCCAGATTGTCTTTCCCTGTCGATCCACGAGTTCCAGCTTCGTCACGATCGTCACCAGATAAGTCGATGTCTGCCCGGTTGTGTTGTCGTAGGTCAGCGGACTGACCTGAAAACCGGTGATTGTTCCGCGCAGTGTCGCATCCGCGTCCGGATCTTCGCCGGAAACGATCCGCAACGAACTCCGGCTGGTGAATTCGCGAATCACCTCCTCGGTGAAAATTGCCTGCGTGTGGTACGACTGCGTGCTGTTTTTGAAGGCCGGAATCGCCAGCGTGTGAACGGTGCCCGGCAGATGCACCGCGGAATTCACGGTGTGATAGCCGCACCCGGCCAGAAGGATCAGCGGCGCAAATAGAAGGGAGTTTCGGCGCTGAAGCATGCTGCGTACATTCTCGCAGATGCGCAGAGTCTCGCCGCCGCAAATGAAAAGGCAGCTCGCCAGCGAGCTGCCTTTTCAGTCGGAATAAATCGTAGTTACGCCGGCGACGGGCTGCCTTCCGG
The DNA here is from genome assembly GCA_030038115.1 of Acidobacteriaceae bacterium. Lineage (GTDB taxonomy): Bacteria > Acidobacteriota > Terriglobia > Terriglobales > Acidobacteriaceae > Palsa-343. The sequence goes on from JASHPM010000550.1 coordinate 7,644, forward strand.
CAACGTGCCGCTCCGGCCCGGTTCCGGCTTCAGCACCTGCTGTACGTCGGCCGTTCCGCCGCCCGAAGGCCGCAGTGGTGGCAGTTCCTTGCCGTCGATGATCGCCCGGATTTCGTTGGCATCGAGCGTCTCCCGCTCCAGCAGCGCCGCCGCCATCTTATGCATGATCGGCTGGTTCGTGTTCAGGATCTCCCACGACGACTTGTACGCCTCGTCCACCAGACTTCTCACTTCGCTGTCGATCTGCCGCGCCGTCTCTTCGGAGAAGTCGCGGTGCTGCGCAATCTCGCGGCCCAGGAAAATCTGTTCTTCCTTCTTGCCGAAGGTCAGGGGTCCGAGTCGGCTCATGCCGTATTCGCAGACCATCTTCCTGGCCAGATCGGTCGCCCGCTCGATGTCGTTGCCGGCGCCCGTCGTCATCTGCTTCAGGTAGATTTCCTCGGCAATGCGGCCGCCCATCAGGATGGCCAGCTGCGTTTCGAGATAGTCCTTGGTGACGGTGTGTTTGTCGTCTTCCGGCAGCTGCATGGTTACGCCCAGCGCCATACCCCGCGGAATGATCGTGACTTTGTGCAGCGGGTCGGCGTGGTCGCGCATGGCCGCCACCAGCGCATGCCCGGCCTCGTGGTACGCCGTCACGCGCTTCTCCTCGTCGGTCAGCAGCATCGACTTGCGCTCGGCGCCCATCAGCACCTTGTCCTTGGCCTGTTCGAAATCGAGCATTAGCACCGATTTGCGATTGAAGCGCGCGGCGTTCAGCGCTGCCTCGTTGACCATGTTGGCCAGATCGGCGCCCGAGAAACCCGGCGTTCCACGCGCCAGAACACGGAGATCCACATCGTCGGCAATCGGTACCTTGCGCGCATGAACCCGCAGAACTTCTTCGCGCCCGCGCACATCGGGCCGCCCAACCACCACCCGCCGGTCGAAGCGTCCGGGCCGCAGCAGTGCCGGATCCAGCACGTCGGGCCGGTTGGTGGCCGCCACCAGAATCACGCCGTCGTTCGACTCGAAGCCATCCATCTCCACCAGCAGCTGGTTCAGGGTCTGCTCGCGCTCGTCGTGCCCCCCGCCCAGCCCCGCGCCGCGATGGCGGCCTACAGCATCGATTTCGTCGATGAAGATGATGCACGGGGCGTTCTTCTTCCCCTGCTCGAACAGGTCGCGAACCCGGCTTGCGCCCACGCCTACGAACATCTCAACGAAGTCCGACCCGGAAATGGAGAAGAACGGAACATTCGCCTCGCCGGCCACAGCTCGCGCCAGCAGCGTCTTGCCCGTTCCAGGGGGCCCGACCAGCAACACGCCCTTCGGGATCCGTCCGCCCAGCTTCTGAAACTTCTGCGCCTCGCGCAGGAACTCGATGATCTCCTTCAGCTCTTCCTTGGCCTCATCGACGCCGGCCACATCCTTAAACGTCACCTTCTTCTGCTGCATTGAAAGCAGTCGCGCCCGGCTCTTTCCGAAAGAAAGTGCTTTGTTTCCACCACTTTGCATCTGGCGGATCATGAAAAACCATAGCAGGGCAATCAGAATCAGCGGGGAGAACTGCAGCAGCCAGCCCCACCAGCTGTTGCCGTCCGCGTTCTTGACCGTAACGCTGACTTTGTTCTGGTCGAGGACGTCGAACAGATGCGGGTAGTTCGACGGAACCACCACATGGAAGGCGCCCTTGTCGGCGCGGAAATGCCCGCGAACCTCAGGTCCGGTGATGGTGACATCGGAAACCTGGTTCGATTCCACATCGCCTAGGAACTGGGAGAACGTGACTTCCTGTTCGTGTGCACCCATCGCACCGTTCTTCTGAAATAGCTGCCAGAGGACCAGAAGGCACGCGATGATGAGCACCCAAAACAGGATTTGCTTGACGGTTGAGTTCACCTTGGGGCAGACCTCTCTCTTCTCACACTGTCACGCGGCACCCGAGCCAGGCCAGCGCCGGAATTCTCCGGATGCCTGACACGGATCCCTGAAGCTTTAGACGCCGCAAAGCCTCCTGAGGAGTCAAAAGACTCCGAGGAAACCTATGAATACGGAGCTCTCAGCCCGCGAACCAGCCCTGCGGGTATCTCAATATAATACTCCCGGTTCCGGGTTCCACCATCCCCATCCTATGCCACCTCCGGGTGATCCGGCCAGCGCTCGCGTAACACAAAGGACAGGAGATGTCCGGAACCCGCACAACCCCTTTGGCTCGTTCCACCCTGGGGCTCCGTCACACTGCGGATTCTCCCCACTTCGCTGCAGATTTTCCTCTGTTACACAGCATCGATCGATGGGGCGGCCTTGGGCGTCGAGGCCGTCAATTGTGTCGCGCCAGAGAACCGCGGCTCCGCCCTTGGCGTGTTTACCGCCTTCGCCGACCTTTCCCTCGGCCTGATCGGCCCGGTCGCCGGCCTGATCGTCGCCGGGCTGGGCTACTCGCCCATCTTTCTCTTTGCAGCCGTCATGGCCGCTGCGGCTCTCGGTTTGATGCTGATTCTCGGCAACCGGCCCGCGTTCGCCCCCCATGCCGAATTCGTCGCGGCGGATTGAGCGCCGGTCCCGTCAGAACCAGCGCGTCATCAGCACCTTTTGTTCTGTATAGAACGCGACTGCGTCTTTGCCGTGGGCGTGCAGGTCGCCGAAGAACGAGTCTTTCCATCCCGCAAATGGGAAAAACGCCATCGGGGCAGCCACGGTCATGTTGACCCCCACCATGCCAACCTCGATCCGGTTCTGATACTCGCGAGCGGCCTTGCCGCTTCGCGTATAAATCGTCGTCGTGTTGCCGAAGTCCGAGGAGTTGACGATATTGATCGCGTCGTCGAGATTCTCCGCGCGCACGACGGATAAGACGGGGCCGAAAATCTCTTCGCGAGCCACCGTTGCGCCAGGTTGGACGTGGTCCAGCACGGTGGGACCCAGGAACGCCCCAGCGCCACCGGCGTCGATGCTGCGCCCATCGCAGATGGCCTTCGCGCCTTCCGCAATGCCTTTGTCGATATAGCCCAGTACGCGCTTCTTTTGATCGTTGCCCACCAGCGGGCCGACGGCAACCCCAGGCTCGAGCCCGTCGCCGACGCGCAGCGACTTCGCCTTTTTCACCAGGAGGTCCAGCAGCGGTTCGGCGACCTCGCCCACCGGAACCAGCACGCTCCCTGCGAGACAGCGCTGCCCGGCTGCTCCGAACGCCGAGCCCATGATCGCATCGACGGTCTGCGGCAGATCGGCGTCTGGCATCACCACCAGGTGATTCTTCGCCCCGCCCAGAGCCTGCACCCGCTTGCCATGCGCCGCCGCTTCCTTGTAGACGATCTTCGCAATCGGTGACGATCCGACAAATGAAATGGCCCTGATCAGCGGATGCGTCAGCAGCGCCTCCACCACTTCGCGTCCGCCATGCACCAGCTGAATCACGCCGGCGGGAAGCCCCGCCTCCAGCAGCAATTCCACCACGCGGGTCGGCGTCATGGGCACCCGCTCGGACGGCTTGATAAGAAATGTATTTCCAGCGGCGATGGCAAAGGGATACATCCAGAGCGGCACCATCGCCGGAAAATTGAATGGCGTGATCCCGGCGCAAACGCCGATGGGCTGCCGAATCGTGCGGCAGTCGATGCCTTTCGCCACGTCATTGAGTGAGTCGCCCATCATCAGCGACGGCATGCCGCACGCGACCTCCACCATCTGAACGCCGCGTTTCACCTCTGTCATCGCATCTTCGAGGGTCTTGCCGTTCTCGCGAGTCAGAATTGTGCCGACTTCGCGTACATTTTTCTCGAGCAACGCCTTAAACCGATACAGCGGCTGCACCCGATCCACCACCGGAACTTCACGCCATTCCAGCCACGCCGCGTGCGCCGATTTCGCAGCGCGGTCAACGTCGGCCGCGCCCGCGTACGGAAGCATTGCCAGCGTCTCCCCGTTGGCGGGATTGATAATCGGCTGCGCAGTCTTCCCCTCCGGCGCAACCCAGGCGCCCGCAATGTACGACGACGTGACGGCGACTTCCCTGGCTTCGGAAACAACAGTGCTCATACTTCTTCTCCTGCGAGTGAGGGGACTGGGGACGTGACCTGAGCGCCGCGCATCAGAACAACATAGAGGGCGCCAGACACGAAGAATCCCACAAACCATGCATAGTCGTAAAGCCAGTGCACGGCCGGGATCAGGCGGCCGATGAGAACCAGCCCCACGCCCAGCACCAGCGCGGCCATGGCGCGGGGATTGATGCCGCGGCGGTATTCATACAAACCATTGCGCATGTAAAGCGATTCCAGATCGAGCTTCTTGCCGCGAATCACGAAGTAATCCGCAACCATGATGCCGGCCACGGGACCGAGCAGGCCCGAATAGCCGACCAGCCAGCCGAAGATGTAGTTATTGAAGCTCGCGAGCAGCTTCCACGGCATCATGGCGAGCCCCAGGAACCCGGTAATCAGTCCGCCGGTCCGGAAGGAGATCCACTGCGGGTTCAGGTTGGAGATGTCGTTCGACGGAGACACGACATTCGCCGCGACATTGACGTTCAGCGTGGCCACCAGCAGAGCAATCATCGCGATAAAGGCGACGACCGGCTGATGAAAACGGCCCATCAGCTCAATCGGGCTCCAGATGGCATGACCGAAAATCACCGCTGAAGCTGAAGTGACGGCAATGCCAATGAAGGAGTAGAGCGTCATCGCCACCGGCAACCCAAACGCCTGGCCGACCACCTGCGCGTGCTGGTTTTTCGAGTAGCGCGTGAAGTCGGGAATGTTCAGCGCCAGCGTCGCCCAGTAGCCAACCATCGCCGTCAGCGACGGAAAGAAGAAGCGCAGAAACGCTCCGGTGGAATGGAAGTGGCTGGGCTCCGAGAGCATGGGCCCGAATCCGCCCGCCTTATGCAGAGCGAAGCCCAGCAGCAAAAGTGACATCGCCAGCATGAACGGCGCCGAGAATCCCTGCAAAAAGCGGATGCTTTCCACTCCGCGCCACACCACCGCCATATTCAGCGCCCAGAAACCCAGGAAGCACGCCCAGACCGACCACGGAGCCGCTTCCACGCCGGGCCAGATCACGACCAGCATGGCGTGGATCGCCAGTCCGCCAATCCACGACTGAATGCCAAACCATCCGCAGGCGACGATGGCGCGCAGGATCGCCGGAACATTGGCGCCGCGCGTGCCGAAGGGGGCGCGCACAAAAACCGGGAAGGGAATCCCGTACTTCGCCCCTGCGTGTGCATTGAGCAGCAGCGGGATCAGCACAATCAAATTGCCCAGCAGGATCGTCGCCAGCGCCTGCTTCCAGTCCATGCCGCCCGCGATCAGCCCGGAGGCGAGCATGTAGGTGCTCACCTCCATCGACATGGAGAACCACAGCGAAATGTAGTTGTACGTGGTCCAGGTGCGGTGCGCCGGCGTCGTCGGCGCCAGATCCGGGTTGTAGAGGCTCTCCTCGGGCTTGATCACTGCCAGGCCCCTCCGCGAGCAGCCCGGCGCAGATACGAGCCGCGGCCGGGTTTGCCGAGATACTTCCCGTTTTCGACAATCAGTTCGCCCCGCGAGTAGACCTGTTTCGCGTTGCCTCGCACCCTGAAGCCTTCAAACATCGAGTAGTCGACACGCATGTTGTGCGTCTTGGCGCTGATAATGTGCTCGGCCTTCGGATCCCAGATCACCAGATCGGCATCGCTGCCAGGCGCAACTGTCCCCTTTTTCGGATACATGCCGAAAATGCGCGCCGGAGCGGTGGCCGTGATTTCCACGAAGCGATTGAGCGAGATTTTGCCCTCGTTTACCCCGTGGTGATGGATCAGCTGCATCCGATTCTCGATGCCCGGACCGCCATTGGGGATTTTCGTGAAGTCGTTCACCCCGAGAATCTTCTGATCGGCGAAGCAGAACGGGCAATGATCCGTGGAAACCACCTGTAGGTGATCGTCCTTCAGCCCATCCCACAACTTCGGCTGGTTCCTTTTCTCGCGCAATGGCGGCGTGAAGACCCACTTCGCATCTTCGAAGGAATTGTGATTCATCGTCTCTTCGAGCGAAAGCAGAAGATACTGCGGGCAGGTCTCCGCAAAGGCCGGCAACCCGCGATCCCGCGCCTCCCGCACCTGGTTAAGCGCGTCTTCGCTGGAAAGATGAACGATGTAAACCGGAGCGCCGGCCATCTCCGCCATCGCAATCGCCCGCTGCACCGCTTCCGCCTCGGCTACAGTCGGCCGCGTGAGCGCGTGATAGATCGGCGCGGTCTTTCCCTCGGCCAGCGCCTGCTGCACGATCACGTCGATCACGCTGCCGTTCTCGGCGTGCATGCAGATCAGCGCGCCATTCTTCGCCGTCTGCTGCAGCGCCTTGAAGATGGTCGCGTCGTCCACCATCAGCACGCCGGGGTACGCCATAAACAACTTGAAGCTGGCGACCCCCTCTCGGACCATGTCGTCCATATCCTCGAGCCCCGAGGCGCCGAGGTCTGTGACGATCATGTGCAGGCCGTAATCGATGCAGGCCTTGCCCTCCGCCTTCTTCCACCATGTATCGAGCGCATCGCGCATCTTCGTGCCGCGGGCCTGAATCGCGAAGTCGACGATGGTTGTTGTGCCGCCGATCGCCGCGGCCCTTGTTCCGGTTTCAAAGTCGTCCGCCGACGTCGTCCCGCCGAAGGGCATGTCGAGATGCGTGTGCGCATCGATGCCGCCGGGCAGGATCAGCATCCCGGCAGCGTCGACGACGGTGTGCCCCCGGGGATCGATCCGCGCCCGCACTTCGCGGATGATCTCGCCCTCGATCAGCACGCTGGCGGCGGTGGTCTTGTCCGCAGTGACAACGGTCCCGTTCTGGATCAGCAACCCCATGTGTAGCTCGTCCTTAAGTCAATGCTGAGTGACCGCAGGCGGAGTGCACTCACCCGCCGCCGTCCTCTCTGCCCATGTTTCCGGCTTCGCACCGGTCGCCACTTCCACCATCGTGATGCAATGCTCTACCGGGCACACCAGCGAGCACAGGTTGCAGCCTACGCATTCCGTCTCATCCACGCGCGGAATCCGCGCCAGCGGCGTCGCATTCCCTCCGTCACCGCGCCCGTCCAGCTTCGGTATGGGCGTCACCGCAATGCTCGCGCGTGTCGCCGCTTCGACCGCCGGCGGTTTCGTGTGCAGATCCACCGGACCGTCGATGGGGCCCGAAACGCGGTCCAGGTAAATGCACTGGTGGGCGCCATCCCAGCAGGCGATATAGCAAAGCTCACAGCCGATGCACTTCGCCTCATCGATGTGCGCGACGATTTTGTAACTGAGATTGAGATGCTTCCACTCCGTCACCTTCGGCACACTCAATCCTCTGAAATCCTCGATCCCGGCGAAGCCTTTTTCCACCATCCAGTTCGTAAGCCCGTCAATCATGTCTTCGACAATGCGATAGCCGTAATGCATCACCGCCGTGCATACCTGCACCGTGCCACAGCCCAGCAGGATGAACTCCACAGCATCTTTCCAGGTCGCGATGCCACCGATCCCCAAGATGGGCAGCGCCCCTTCAGGGTCGCTCGCCACCTGCTGCACCATGTTCAGCGCGATTGGCTTCACGGCCGGTCCGCAGTAGCCGCCATGCGAGCTTTTGCCGTCGACGTTGGGCCGCGGAATCAGCGTATCCAGATCGATGCCCGTGATCGAGTTGATGGTGTTGATAGCCGACACTGCATCCGCTCCGCCTCGCTTTGCCGCCCGCGCGATCACGCGAATATCGGAGATATTCGGCGTCAGTTTCACAATCACCGGCGTGCTCGCCTTCTCTTTCACCCACGCGGTGATCATCTCCGTATATTCGGGCACCTGCCCCACTGCCGAGCCCATGCCGCGCTCGCTCATGCCATGCGGGCAACCGAAGTTCAGCTCCAGACCATCGGCGCCGGCATCTTCCGCCTGCGCGACGATCGTGTGCCACGACTCGCGCTTCGATTCGACCATCAGCGAGGCGATCACTGCGTTCTTCGGGTAGCGCTTCTTGACCTCGGCAATCTCGCGGAGGTTCACTTCCAGCGGCCGGTCGCTGATCAGCTCAATGTTGTTGAAACCCATCATGCGCTGCCCGTTCCAGTCGATCGACGAGTAGCGCGAGCTCACGTTCACGATGGGTTCGCCGATCGTCTTCCAGACCGCCCCGCCCCACCCCGCGTCGAAGGCACGCATGATCTGCTCGCCGCAGTTGGTCGGCGGAGCCGACGCCAGCCAGAACGGATTCGGTGAATGAATCCCCGCAAAGTTCACCGCAATGTCTGGCTGCTTAGGCATGCGCCGCCTCCGGGGCCCCCGGCGAACTGGTTCGCTGGGGTGCAACCTTCAACACCTGGGCAATCCCGATCCCCGCGCGTTTACCGTCCGCGACCGCATCTACCACTTCCCGGCCGCCGTTCACGCAGTCACCGCCCGCAAAGTATTTCGGGTTGGAAGTAGCTCCCGTCGCGCGATTCACCACCACGCGCCCGTGACTGAGTTCGACGCCGCGACACGCGGAAAGCAGCTCCAGCAGCGGCGACTGGCCGATGGCATAGATCACCTGCTGGCACGCAAAGTGGAAGTTCGAACCAGGAACCGCGGCCAGCACCCCATTCTCGCCAATCGCGACCCGCACGCACTCGATCGAACAAATGCCGCGCTCATCGCTGTCAATTTTGACCGGCATCACGCGCCACTGGAACTGCACGCCCTCCTGCTTCGCGTGCTCGTATTCAAACGCAAAGGCGGACATGTGGCGCTCGCCGCGCCGATACAGGATGGCGACATTCGACGCGCCCAGTCGTCGCGCCGCGTTCGCTGCATCGATGGCGGTATTGCCCGCGCCAATCACGGCGACGCTCTCCGCTACCGCCGGCGGATCGGCCGTCTTGTAGCGCGCGATGAACTGCAGCGCATCGATGACGTCGCGATGGTCGTCCCCAGGAATGCCCAAACGATGCGCCGCGCCCAGCCCAACCCCGAGAAAGAGGCGATCGAATTCCCGCTCCAGCGTCACCAGATCCTCTTGCGTCCTGATCTCCGTCTCATAACGGAACTCAACACCCAGACCGCGGATCAGCTCAATTTCCTCCAGACTCGCGTGCGCCGGCAGCTTGTATTCGGCAACGCCATAGGTATTCAACCCGCCGGGCAGCGGGCGGCGCTCAAACACCGTGGCCTGAAAGCCGCACTGCCGCAACTCCGCCGCGCACGCCAGCGATGCCGGACCCGCGCCGATGCAGGCAATCTTCTCCGGCCGCTCTTCGCGCGATTTTCTCCCCAGCGTTCCGCCCGCCGCGTGAAAGCCATCCATTGCGAAGCGCTGCAGTCGCGCAATTTCAATTGGCTTCTTGTTGTAACGATGCAGAACGCACGCGCCCTCGCAGAGCACGTCGACAGGACACACGCGCGAGCAGCTTGCCCCCAGCACATTTGCGTCCAGAATTGTCAGGGCGGAGCCCCGCAGATTGTCGCGCGCAATCTTCCCGATGAAACGTGGCACATCGATGTGGGTAGGACAGGCCCCGGTGCATGGCGCGTCGAAGCAGTTGAGGCATCGGTTCGCCTCGGCAATGGCCGCCTGCGCCTCAAACGGAGGATGCAGATCGGGAAACCGTTCCGCAATTTCCTTGCTCTGCTGCATCGTGTTTCCTCAGAGCCTCACCAGGTCCGCATACAGTTCGGGCCGCCGGTCGCGGAAAAACTGCCAGGTCTTCCGCACCTCGGCGATCTTGTCCAGATCCAGGTCCGCAGTCAGCACTTCATCCTTATCCCGCGAGGCCTGCGCTAAAATTTGTCCGCGCGGATCGCAGAAGTAGCTCTGCCCATAGAATTCGCCGATATTCCACGGCGCCTCGGTCCCTACGCGATTGATCGCGCCGATAAAGTAGCCATTCGCCACGGCGTGCGCCGGCTGCTCCAGCTTCCACAGGTATTCGCTGAGGCCGGCGACCGTTGCCGAAGGATTGAAGACGATCTCCGCGCCATTCAGGCCCAGCGCGCGCGCACCCTCGGGAAAATGGCGGTCGTAGCAGATGTAGACGCCGATTTTGCAAAAGCCGAGATCGAAGACGGGATAACCCAGGTTGCCGGGACGGAAGTAAAATTTCTCCCAGAACCCGGGCGCCACATGCGGGATGTGTGTCTTGCGATATTTTCCGAGATACATTCCCGCGCGATCGATCACGGCGGCGGTGTTGTAGTAGACGCCCTCGTTTTCAACTTCATAAACGGGAACGATCAGCGCAATGCCCAGTTCCTTTGCCAGCGACCGCATCAGCTTGGTCGTCGGCCCATCCGGTACCGGCTCCGTCGAGTCGTACCAGCGCGTGCTCTGCTCGGCGCAAAAATAAGGTCCGTAGAAAATCTCCTGCAGGCACACGACCTGCGTGCCCTCGCCCGCCGCCTGGCGAATCATCCCGACATGTTTGTCGATCATGGCCTTCTTGATTTCGGCCAGCGATTTCTCGGCAGGCTCCACATTGGTTGCCTGGATGAGGGAACATCGAACCACGCGCGACATGGATCAAACCCCTTTTGAAAATGACGATCGGTTGCCCCGAAAAGTGAACAGGGCAAAGGCGCTGCGCCAGCCAAAATCGAGCAGGACAACCTAAGAATACAGCGTGTTTCATCCCATGCCTGGCGGACACCGCGCTTTTCCGGCTCCAACCCGCTTGTTATACTTTCAAAGGACCGTCTCCGTGCGGAAGTGGTGAAATTGGCAGACACACCATCTTGAGGGGGTGGCGCCCAAAAGGCATGGGGGTTCAAGTCCCCCCTTCCGCACCAAAAATTCTCCCGGTCTGAGCCAAACCGGCACACCCGAGGTTGTTAAGAAGTGATCATTCTTGTCACCACCATCCACGTCATCGTTTGCGTGCTGCTGATCGTCATCATTCTTTTGCAGCAGGGTAAAAGCGCCGATCTGGCCGCCGCGTTCGGCGGGCAGGGCTCGCAGACAGCCTTTGGTCCGCGCTCAGCGGCGAACCTTCTCACCAGAGCTACCACCTGGCTGGCCGCTGTCTTCGTCATTACCTCGATCACGCTCACCGTCCTGATGCAGCACCAGACGACGCACACGCATTCCGTACTGTCCGGCTCGAGCAGCTCCCAGAGCACGCCGAAGGGCAAGTAAGCAGCGTCGATTTGTGATCCTCGAGACGTTTCCCGTCGGGCCGCTCCAGTGCAACTGCACCATCCTCGGCGACGAGGCCAGCGGCGAGGCCATGGTCGTCGATCCCGGCGACAATATCCCCCACATCCTCTCCTTCCTCGAAAAGCACGGGCTCAAACTCAGGCAGATCGTCGTGACGCACGGGCACATCGATCACGTGGGAGGAGCGGCGCGTCTGAAGAAGGTCACTGGCGCTCCTATTCTGCTTAACCAGAATGACCTGCCGCTGCTGAAGATGATGGACATGCAGGCCGGATGGCTGGGTGTTGCGACGCCGGAAATCGTTCCCCCTGACGTAAGCGCCGAAGAAGGCATGATGATCGGTATCCCGGGTCACACTGCCCGCGTCCTCCACACGCCGGGGCACACGCAGGGCAGCATCTGTCTCCATTTCGCACCGGAAAATCTGCTGCTGGCCGGCGACACGCTGTTTGCCGGATCGATCGGCCGAACCGATTTGCCGGGCGGCGATGGAAGGCAAATCCTGCGCTCGCTGCACGACCGGCTGCTGACGCTGCCCGACCAAACACGCGTGATTCCAGGGCATGGGCCGCAGACCAACATCGGGGAGGAGCGAGCGTCGAATCCATTTTTGCAGCCGAGTGTCCGGCTGTAGCTCTGGTTTCTTTCGTTATGTGTCGCCAGCCCTGCGGGTGCTCCTCTCATCTTTAGCCCTGTATCATCGGGGCATGACGCAGCTCGAAGCGCTCTATCGTTATGAAGGCCATCCAACGGAGACGGCGATGTTCGCCCTGGGCAATCTGCGCGAGGTGTACGGCATTCGCCGCATCAGAGTCGACGAGGAATTGAAGACGATCCGGCTCGAGTACGATGCGACGCGGTTGAACAGTCCGACAGTTTTGCGGCTGTTGCGGCAAACCGGCCTTGTGGTCGTCGAAGAGCTGTCGCTGATTCCACTCGAGGAAACCGCTCCCGCTGCGGCTGAACCGCGGAAATAGACGCTGCCACCAGCAGAACGATAAAATCGACTGACGCGCTCCCGGCAAGCCGATGTTTGGCTCGTTGGGGCGCTTCAAGGCCGACGTAGCTCAGTTGGTAGAGCAGCCGATTCGTAATCGGCAGGTCACCGGTTCAAGTCCGGTCGTCGGCTCCAGTTCTCAGACGATGAACGCGGGGGCCTTCGCCGGCAATCCGGTCGGCCGCGACGGCGAGTCTGACGCTGGTCGCAGCGCTGGGCGGGGCCGCTCTGTGGCACTGGACTGCTCCCCGGCGCGATGCGCTCCAGAGTCTGCGGGAGGTGCGCTTCCGGGGAACATAAGTTCCTCGCGGTTGCTCCGCTTCCCATCCCCCTTCGCACACCCGCCTGTAAACTCGTTACGCGCCAAGGGTCCGCCCGCGCACTGTCGCCTGTCTGAGGGTCAAACCGTGAAATTCTTCCGCCTCGCGCTTCTGCTCTCCTGCCTGCTGCCTTCTTCCGCCATCCTGCGCGCTGACGTGCGCCTGCCGCACCTCCTCAGCGATCACGCTGTCCTCCAGCGCGACCGTCCCATCCACATTTGGGGTTGGGCCACGCCCGGCGCTCATCTCACCGTCCACTTCCATGGGCAAACCGTGCCCGCCCAGGCCGGCTCCCTGGGCGCGTGGAACGCATGGCTCGCTCCTGAATCCGCTGGCGGCCCTTACTCCCTCACCATCACGGGCGACGGCGCGGACGTCACGCTTTCCGACCTCCTGGTCGGCGATGTGTGGTTCGCCTCCGGCCAGTCCAATATGGAAATGCCTCTCCGCGGCTTCCCCGGGAACGCCGTTTTGAAAGACGCCGACAAGGAGATCGCCGCCGCCACCCATCCAAAACTGCGCCTGCTGCTGGTCGATAGAAAAAGCTCGGATCATCCCCTCAACGACGTGTCCAACAGCTGGACTCTCTGCACGCCCGAAACCGCTGCTGACTTCTCAGCCGTTGCGTACTTCTTCGGCCGAGAAATCGCCGCCAGCGAAAATGTTCCCGTCGGCCTCATCGATTCCACCTGGGGCGGTACGCCGGCCGATTCCTGGGTTTCCATGGACACGCTGGGCACGCACCCCGACCTTCTCCCCGCCTTCGCCAGCCGTGCTCGTTTTGCCGACGAGCAGACCGGTCTCCAGGCGCAGATTGCTGCCGAAAAAGCGGAAGACGACGTCGCCCGTGCGGCCGGCAAGCCGCTGCCACGCCATCCATGGCATCCCGACGAAACCTCCTGGTCCCCCGCGGGCCTCTACAACGGCATGATCGCGCCCTTCGCGCCGATGTCCATTCGCGGATTTCTCTGGTACCAGGGTGAAACCAACTCCGCGCATGATCGCGCGCCGTATTACGCCACTCTATTTTCCTCGCTCATCCGCGACTGGCGCATGCAGTTCGCGCTGGGCAACCTGCCTTTCCTCTTCGTGCAGATTTCAAGCTTCAACTCGCCCGGCGAGGACTGGGGCAAAGTGCGCGACGCGCAGCGCCGCACCCTCGGCCTCGCCAACACCGCCATGGCCGTCACTCTCGATGTCGGTACGGCTGACAACGTCCACCCGCCCGACAAGCAAACCGTCGGCCATCGCCTGGCTCTCGCCGCCCGCCACATGGTCTACCGGGAGGATGTCGCGTATGCTTCGCCGCTCTTCCGCCAGGCCACCACCGAGCTCCAGCCCGATGGCAGCACCGCCATTCGCGTCTGGTTCGATCACGCGCAGGGGCTAACCACGCACGGCCAGCCCATCGACGCCTTCGAAATTGCAGGCGAGGATCGCCACTTCGTTCCGGCGCAAGCCCGCATCGACGGCGAAACGGTCGTCGTCTCGGCAGCCGGAATCCCGCACCCTGTCTATGTTCGCTATGGATGGATGAGTGTGGTGACCAGCAACCTCTTCAACGCTGCCGGCCTGCCGGCTTCCACCTTCACCTCGGAGCCCTGGCCCGCCGACTAGAGCCAGGTCAGCAAATGCGCGGCAGTTGCTCGCCAAACAGTACGTCGACGACGCGCGTTCCACCCACCGAAGTCTTCATCAGCACCATCCCTGCGTGCCGGTCCACCACTTCGCCGATGATCCGGCTCTCCGCGCCCAGCGGATGCCGCCGCATCGCCCCCAGCACGCGTTCCGCAACCTCCGGCGCAACAATCGCCACCAGCTTTCCCTCGTTCGCGACATAAAGGGGGTCCAGGCCCAGCATCTCGCAGGCGCCGCGCACCGCATCCCGCACCGGAATCTCGCCCTCCCGCAGCACCATCCCCACCCGCGACCGCCCCGCAATCTCGTTCAGCACCGTCGCCACGCCGCCCCGCGTCGGATCGCGCATCACTCGGAAGCCGCTGATCGCGCCTGCCGCTTCCCCTTCGTCCAGCATCGCGCTCACCAGCCCGTTCAGCGCCGCACAATCGCTCTCCAGCGCGCTCTCGAACTCCAGCCCCTCTCGCTGCGACAGGATCGTGATCCCGTGGTCGCCGATATATCCGCTCAGCAGAATCTTGTCTCCCGGCCGCGCTCGGTCCGCCGACATGCGCGTGCCTCGATCGACCAGCCCAATTCCCGTCGTCGTGATAAAAACCTTGTCGCCCTTGCCACGATTCACCACTTTCGTATCGCCCGTTACCAGTTGCACGCCCGCGCTCTGTGCCGCGCTCGCCATCGAATCGACCACGCGGGCCAGATCCGCCGCTGGCAATCCTTCTTCCAGGATGAAAGCCGCCGCCAGATACAGCGGTTTTGCTCCTCCCATCGCCAGGTCGTTCACCGTGCCGTTCACCGCCAGCGAACCAATGTCGCCGCCCGGGAAAAAAATCGGCGTCACCACAAACGAATCTGTCGTGAACGCCAGCCGCGTGTCGCCAATCTCCAGCACCGCCTGGTCGTCCATCTTTTCCAGCGTCGAATTGCGAAAGCGGCTGACAAAGACCTTCTCAATCAGCTCCGCCGACAGTTTGCCCCCGCTGCCGTGTCCCAGCACGATTTGCGGATGCTCGAAGATCGGCAGCGGACACTCGCCGAACGGCCCCGGTCCCGCGCCCGCTTCCTCGCGCTCCTCGAGCTTGCCGGCACTCATCGCTTCTCGCCTCCGATGCTGACCAGATCCGAATCCGCATCCTTTAAGTGCCGTCCGTACGCGTAGTACGCTGCACACGCGCCCTCCGCCGACACCATCGTCGCTCCCAGCGGATGCTGCGGCGTGCACTCCGTTCCAAACGCCGGGCAGTCATGTGGCTTTTTGATTCCCTGCAGAATCTGCCCCGCAATGCACACCGCCGGCTCCATCGTGTCGATGGCCTGCACCTCGAAGCGGCGCTCTGCATCGAAATCGGCGAACTCCTCCCGCAACTGGAACCCGCTCTGTGGAATCGTCCCCAC
>JASHPM010000065.1 GCA_030038115.1 Acidobacteriaceae bacterium
AGTTCGAATCTCTCCGGGCGCACCATATCCGGACGTCCTTCCACGCAATCCCTGCTCGTCCTCCGGTATATAGTTCTCGTCGTCCCGAGAACTCGCGTGCAACCACTGTGTATTTTGCGGAGGCGCCCTGTATGATTCACCGCCTGATCCTGTACGTTTCGTTTCTTGCTTTTTGTGGAGCTTCCCTCAGCCTCACCGCGCAGGCGCAGAAACTCTCTTCTCTCGGCGCCTTCGAAGGCCAGTCCGACGTCGGCTCCGTCACCCCGCCGGGCACGGCCACTTACGATCCGGCCACGGATACATATACCCTCACTTCTGCCGGCGCCAACCTGTGGGGCACGACCGACGGCTTCCACTTCCTCTGGAAGAAAATGTCCGGCGACGCGGTCTTCACTGCCGACATCGATTTCCCGGACACCGCCGGCGAGCACAGCCCGCACCGCAAAGCGATCCTCATTTTTCGCCAGACCCTGGACCCAAGCTCCGCCTATGCCGACGTGGCCCTGCACGGCATCGGGCTTACCGCGCTCCAGTACCGTCGCAACGCCGGCAACATCACCGAAGACCTCGAATTGACCAACAACCTCGACCTCGCCGCGCCCCGTCGCCTCCGCATCGAAAAACGCGGGGATACCTTCACCGTCTATCTCGCTTCATCCCTCAATGCACCGCTCCATCCGATCGGCGCCCGCGCGCAGGTTCATCTTGGAGAGCCCTTTTACGTCGGCATTGGCCTCTGCTCCCATGACCCCAACAGAACTGAGAGAGCCGTCTTCTCCCACGTCACCCTGGAAAAGCCTGCGCCACTTCCCTCGACCCTCGCCCTCTACAGCACCCTTCAGACCATCGGGGACGATGCCGATTTCCGCCGCGACGCCATCGTCTGGTCAGCTCAGGGCCACTTCGAAGCGCCCAACTGGACCCACGACGGCAAAACCCTGATCTTCGATCAGGACGGCAAAATCATGACCGTTCCGGCCGACGGCGGCACACCGCAGCCTCTCGACATCGGTGACGCGACTCACTGCAACGGCAGCCATGGCCTCTCGCCGGACGGAACGCTTCTCGCTATCAGCTGCGCCACGCCGGGCAAACCGGAATCCCGCGTCTACATCGTCCCGGTCGGCGGCGGCACGCCGCGCCTCGTCACCGAGCATCCCAATTCCTACTGGCACAGCTGGTCGCCCGACGGCAAAACCATCATCTTCACGCGACCCGACCGCGGCGCCAGCAATATCTACGCCATCTCCGTCCAGGGCGGCGAAGAGCACGCCCTCACTACCGGTACCGGCATCAGCGACGATCCCGACTGTTCCCCCGATGGCCGGTACATCTACTTCAACTCCGACCGCGGCGGCTCCATGCAGATCTGGCGCATGCATCCCGATGGCAGCGCCCCTGAGCAGATCACCAGCGACGACTACGTCAACTGGACGCCCCACGTCTCGCCCGATTGCAAATCCATCGTCTTCATCAGCTATGAGAAGGGAACGACCGGCCATCCCGCCAACCAGCCCATCGCGCTGCGCATCCTGTCGCTCGACGACCGCAGGATTCACATCCTCTTCCAGCTCGTTGGCGGCTCAGGCACTATGAACGTTCCCTCGTGGGCGCCGGACAGCCACCACCTCGCCTTCGTGAGCTATCAAATGCTGCCCGCGCAGGAGAATTCAGGCCCTCAATGAGGGCCACCACACAATTTCACTTACGCAGGCGGTGCAGACGTTGAAGCAACAGACTCCACCCCGAACCCGAATATCCGTCGGTTCTCCTGGCTGAACTCGCCTCACACCGGCAGCAGCCGGCCAATGATAAGTCCGATCCTTCCCCTCTTTCCCAGCCGTATCCCAAGGTCCTCGGCCGCTTCAAGCTGCATGCCAAGTCTCTCAGCAAAAACCGCGGTCGTGGCCCCGGTGTCAATATAGGACTGGACGTGCACAATCGGTACGCCAAAAGCGTCCGCTACACTGGCGGACGCACGTCCGTTCACCAGGTCATCTGCGTCCGTGACGGTGAGTCGCATTGTCTCGGCGATACCCGCGTCGACCATGATTCCCTCCACTTTGGATGCTTAGAAATTAGGCGTCCGCCTCAAGGGCAGGCTGTGATGGCAGTCACATCTGGCATGGAAACAGTAACCTCCCCCCGGCGGCGCGCCCCCCCACTCGTTCCATCCACCCGTCAGCGAACGCCTTTGCCCTCGTCCAAAAACCTTGAAGGAGCCGGAACCCCTCCCGGTTAACGGCCCTCCCTGAGCCGCGCGCCATCCCCCACACGTGCCGTCCCGTTCTCGTCCCCGCTGTGCTACTATGCCCACACTCGGAGACATCTTCATGACAGGCGAGCAAAACTGGGCGTCTTCGGAGAGCCTCGCGCAGACTACTTCCGGTTACGACCTGAGGCCTCTTTCAACCGGCGAGGTTCTCGACCGCACCTTCCAGCTCTATCGCTCCCGATTCGCCCTTTTTGCCAGCCTGGCCGCACTGCCCGCCGCCGTGCAGTTTATCAGCGGCGTTCTTCAGATCCTTCTCACCACCGGTGAGCGCGTCCTGCACGGCCTGCATCTCACGGTCATCAGCCGACCGATCCTTTCCGCCATCATCGTCATCACCGGCTTTCTTGTGTACTTTGTCTGCTACGGAATCACCCAGGCGGCCACCACCTGGGCTGTCGCAGAGATTTATCTTGGCAAGCCTGCGTCCGTCAGCACCGCGTGGAAAGCCGCCACTGCCAACTGGGTCCGCTACGTACTGGTCACGCTGCGCCAGTATTGGAGCATCTGCTGGTGGTTGACCCTATCCGTCGCGATGTTTTTTGCCGTCCTCGCTCTCGTCCCGCGGCTGGGAGGCGGCGCGGTCATCGCCTTCGGAATCTTCTCGTTCATCTTTGGATTGCAGATGCTGGCCAGCTGCATTTACGCCATCTACGCCGCTATCCGCGTCTCGCTGGCCATCCCCGCCTCCGTCATCGAATCCCTGGGCGCCAACACCTCTGTCCGTCGCAGCATGTCCCTCCTCGTCGAGCGCAAGGGACGAATCTTTCTCCTCGGCCTGCTGGTCGTAGCCATGAGCATGATCATTGGGATCGTTCTTTCCCCGCTCACCTTTATTGCTTTCCGTGCCCACGGCGCGGAGCGCTACATTATTCAGATGGTCCAGCTCACCGGCACTTTTCTCAGCCGATTGCTCATCGGTCCGGTCGCCGCCATTGCTCTCTGCCTCTTTTATTTCGACGAGCGCGTCCGCCATGAGGGCTTCGACATCGAATTCCTCATGCTGCGCGCCGGTACCCCGCCTGCCAACCCTGTTGCGGAGGGAAACACATCTCCGGAGCCGGCATAATTCGCACCCGCCGCGCGACTCTCGTCTTCGCCGCCGTCTGCATCTCTGGGTCCGCCTCTCTCCTTCGCGCGCAAACCACCCAGGTTACGGTCTCCGAGCAAATCCTGAAGAAAAGCACCCTCGCCGATTACACCAGCCACATTCAGGCTCTTCATGCCCTGGCTGCCGCCTGCGCGGAACAAGGCGCAGCCTGCGATCCTTCGAAGGTCGGCGCTGACGAGCGCGTCAGCCTCGCCAACCAGACTTCCTTCGATGCCCACTATACATGGATCGGCGAAGCGCTCGACTCTGCGAAATCCCTGGCCGACCCAAAGCGAGCTGCTTTGATGACCGCCGTCGAAGCCCACCTCGACGCCGACCTCGCCGATGCGCAGCCTCCATCCGCCACGCCTGACTTTGTCACCGCGCGCAAGGACGCCAACGCCATCCTCGGTGGCAGGGAATTCGACACTTCGAGCGAACCGTCCCTCCGCGACCGGATCATGGCTATCCTCTACCGCTGGCTCGATCGCCTCCTCAGCCACGTCGCCGCTTTCGGCGCCCGCTCGCCGTGGATCGGCCCAGTCCTCGAATGGTTCCTCGGCACCCTCGCCTGTGCGCTGCTGCTGGCGTGGGCCTTTCGCAGTGTGAACCGCCAGCGCGTCCGCATGCGCATCGAGGCCGCGCGCAACATCGAGCAAACCGACGAGCGCGTCCTCAACTGGATGCGCGAAGCTGAAGAACACGCCGCGCGCGAGCGCTTCCGCGATGCGGTCCACTGCCTCTACTGGGCCAGCGTTACAGCGCTCGAAGGTCGCCGCCTCTGGCAGCCTGATCGTGCCCGCACACCGCGCGAATACCTGCGCCTCCTGGACCCCGCATCCTCCCTCGCTCCGCTCCTGCGCCGCCAGACATTCTCGTTTGAAAGCATCTGGTACGGCCTGCGCCCCGCCGCCCGCCTCGACTACGAAAACGCCTTGCAGATTCATCATCAGCTGAGGTCGGCATGAAAAAGGTCAGCGGCGACTGGAAATATCTTCTGATTTTCTCCGGCGTCGTTCTCCTTCTCATCATCGTCACCGGCATTCTTGCGCCCGATCGTGCAGACCGCGACCCCATCCCCACCACCTGGAACAGCGGCGCCGCCGGAGCCAAAGCCGCATATCTGCTTCTCGGCCAGCTCGGCTACAACGAAGCCCGCTGGGAACGCCCCGAAGCCGAGCTCGCCACCATCGATGCTGCTCAAGCCACGCTCGTCCTCGCCGAGCCTTCACCCTCCTTCGCCGCCCTTACCGACAAAAACCGCCAGCAGCCTTTCAGAGATTTTCTCGCGCGCGGAGGCCGCATCGTCGCCACAGGCGCGACCATCGCCATCTTCCTGCCCGGTGCGAAGGTCGCCCCAGCCGATCGCCTGTACACCGACCTCTGCTTCACCAGCCCCCAGGGCCCCGATCCACTGGCCCGCGCCGGCGAACTGGAAATGGCCGCCCCATATCAGTGGACTCGTGACGATCCCTCCGTGCGCATCGCGCAAAGATGCGGCGACGGAGCCGTCGTTGTCTCCTACTCGGTTGGCAGAGGCGAAGTCATCTGGTGGGCCTCGCCCACCCCGCTCACCAACCAGGGCCTTCATCAGGATGGCAACCTGCGCCTGCTTCTCGCCAGCGTCGGCGGCCCCGATCACACTGTCTACTTCGATGAATACATGCACGGCATCAATCAAAGCCCCTGGACCGCCGCGCACGGAACGCCGCTCACCGGTATCATCGCGCAGACCTGCTGCGTCGCGGCGCTTCTTCTGTTCAGCTTTGCCCGCGGCAGCGGCCCCCATCGCGCGCTCGTGCAGCCGCCGCGCGCTTCGCCCCTCGAATTCGTCGAGTCCATGGGAGCTCTCTACGCCAAAGCTGGAGCCAGCCGGGTTGCCATCGCCGCTGCCGAGCGGCGTCTCACCGAATTTCTCGCGCACGAAGGCGGCATTCCCACGGAAACTCTCCGCTCCAGCCCCTCTGCCATCGCCGCCGCAGTCCAGGTGCGCTTCGGCTGCGACACCACCGCCCTCGCCGCCGATCTCGAAGCTGCGCGTCAGTCGGAATACGATAGTCCCAGTCCCGCCGCAGCCCTGGCGCAGGTCCGCCGCCTCGACCAGCACATCGCCACCCTGACCGATATGATTCGCAACCCGCAGCACAACATCCATCGAAACCAGAGAATTGCATGACCGAGATCGTCGAAAGCAACAGCGAAGTTCGCACCGTCCTCGCCATCTTCGAACAAGGGAAGTCCGAACTCGGCAAAATCATCGCCGGCCAAACCGAGCTCATCGAGCAGGCCATCCTCACCTTCCTCTGCGGGGGCCACGCGCTCGTGGAAGGCGTCCCCGGCGTAGCCAAGACCATGACCGTGAAAACGCTGGCCCGCTTCCTCGCGCTCGATTTTCGCCGCATTCAGGGCACACCGGACATGATGCCCGCCGACATCCTGGGCACCAGCGTCTTCTCTCTCAAAACCAGTGAATTCACCTTTCATCGCGGCCCCGTCTTCACGCAGTTCCTCCTCGCCGACGAAATCAACCGCATGCCGCCGCGCACCCAGGCCGCCCTGCTCGAAAGCATGGAAGAGCGCCAGGTCACCATCGACGGCGTCACTCACACCCTCGATGACTTCTTCACCGTCTTCGCCACGCAAAACCCGCTCGAGTTCGAAGGCACCTACCCGCTCCCTGAGGCGCAGCTCGACCGTTTCCTCATCAAGATTCGCGTCAACTATCCCAGCAGCGCGGAAGAACGCACCGTTCTCGAGCGTCACCACGCCAAAGGTGACTCGCCGCAGTTCGAAACTCTCGAAATCGCCGCGGTCACGCCGCAGCAACTAATCGCCGCCCGCCGTGAACTCCACGCTGTCCGCGTCGAACCCGACCTCTTCGAGTATCTCCTCGCCGTCGTGCGCCGCACCCGCGAATGGCCTGCCATCACCCTCGGCGCCAGCCCGCGCGCTGCTGCGAACCTCCTCATCGTCGCCAAAGCTTACGGCGCCAAAGACGGCCGCGACTTCCTCATCCCTGACGACGTTAAGCAGGCCGCGCTGCCCTGCCTCCGCCATCGCATCATCCTCAAAGCCGAGGCCGAACTGGAAGGCTTCGACCCTGACCGCGTCATCACCGACGTTCTCGCCGCCACGCCTTTACCAAAATGATCCAGACCCTCATTCCGGCCCCGGCAAGCGCGGAAGCGCGTTTCCCCGGTCGCTTTGGAATCTTTGGCGCAACCACCCTCACTGCCCGTTCGCTGCTGCTCTTCCTCGCTGGCCTCCTCTGTGCCGTCCCCGGCTTCTTCGGGCTCCACTGGGTCGCGCTCCTGCTCGCCTGGAATGCAGTTGTCCTCCTGCTCGTCCTCTTCGACCTGTCGTCGCTGCCGCCTCCTTCCGTCATCGGCGTCACCCGCTCCTTCATCGACTCGCCCGTCCTCGGCCGTGATACCCGCATTGAACTGCAGGTCCAGCAAGCGACCAACAGCATCCTGCCCATTCAAATCTCCGACGACCTGCATCCAGCTCTTGCCCAGCTGCCGCCCTCCGGCTTGCTCGCCGTTTACCCCCGCGATCCTACCCGCATCGTCTTCACTGTCACCCCCAATCGCCGCGGCGATGTTTCACTCGGCGCCATCTGGCTCCGCTGGCCCGGTCGTCTTCGCCTCGTCGAACGCCGCGCCTCCGCCCGCCCCGCGCAGAAAATCCGCGTCTATCCTGCTATGGAGCGCTCCGCCGACGATACGGCACTGTATCTGTTACGAATTCGCCAGATCGAACTGCAGCGTCGCCGTCTTCGCCTTACCGGCACCGGGCGCGAATTCGACCACCTTCGCGACTACCGCGCCGGCGACGAGATGCGCAACATCTCCTGGCCCGCGACCGCCCGCCGCGTCAAAATCGTCACGCGCGAATTCACCACCGAGCGCAGCCAGCAGGTCTGGATCGTCCTCGATGCCGGCCGGCTCTCCGGCACCGTCTTCGAGCTCCGCCGTGCCGCTCCGGCCTCCGGTCCGTCCTCACGCACGCCCACCTTCCGCGACGCCGCCTCCGACGAATCTTTTCTCCTCAGCCTCACCCAGCTCGATCAGGCCTGCGGTGCCGGGATCGCCCTTGCGCAAACCGTCATGCAGGCGGGTGACAAAGCCGGTCTGCTGGTCTACGGCCGCGGCATTCAGCAGCAGCTTCTCCCCGCCACCGGAGCGTCCGCGTTGCGTACTATGATCGACTCGCTTTCCACAGCGCGCGTCGAGGGCTCCGAGGCAGATCATCTCCGTGCTGCCACTCGTCTCGGCCAGCTCCAGCGCCGCCGCAGCCTGATTCTTTGGATCACCGAAATGGCCGACAGCGCCCGCCGCCCCGACGTAGCCAACGCCGCCGTCGACCTCGCCCGCCGTCATCTCGTTCTGCTGGTCGTCCTCAATCACCCGGAGATTCACGCCACCGCCGCACGCGAGCCGCGCACCGCCGCACAGATGTTCGAGTCCGCCGCCGCGCAGGAAGTCATCGAGCGCCGCCGCCAGATCCTCGCCGGCCTGCGCGCCAAAGGCGTCCTCGTCGCCGAAACCACCCCCGGCGCGCTCCGTACCGACGCCATTAATGAGTATCTGGAAGTGAAGGCGCGAGGCCTGCTGTAGTTTTCGCAACCGCTGCGCTCTGCTGTGCTGGTTCATAGCTTAGCCACAATCCCAGGCCCAGCAACAACACCGCACCAGTCAGAAACTTCACCACCACCGGCGCGCCCGAAGGCGACAGAAACCCCTCCAGCGTTCCTGCAATCACCAGCAGCGGAACCGTCCCCGCCACCAGCCGAATCGCATCCACCGCCGCCCTCGCCAGCGAATCGCGCCGCGTGTAAATCCCGGGAAACAACATCCCCGCGGCCAGCCGCAGCCCCGCGCCCCCGGCAATAAAAATGCTGGGCAACTCCAGCGCTCCATGTGAAGCCACAAAGCTCCACAGATCAAGAGCCATTCGCGCCTGTGCACACGCCGACGCCACCACGCCCAGTTGCAGGCCGTTGAAGAACAGCAGATACAGCGTGCCCAGTCCGGCCAGCATTCCGCCGGCGAAGGTCATAAACCCCACGCTGATATTGTTCGTCATAATCCACGTCGACGCCTGTGGCTTCATGCTCAACAGGCTGTGCGTCCACATCTCGTGCCGCTCAATCGACGAGCTCAGCACCGGCCCCAGCAGTATTCGCGCAAACGCGGGCCGGCTGATCGTCAGCAGCGTCCCCAGTGCCGCCCCCGCCAGGAAAATCATCACCGACACAGCTACATAAGGAAAGAGCCGGCGAAAAATCCGCGGATACTCCACCGCGAAGAATTGCCAGATCTGCCGCGCCTCCAGCTTTCTCCCTGAGTACACGCGATTATGTGCCCGCGCCAGAAGCAGGTTGAGATATTCTTCCTGGGTGCGAGACCCGCGATCCGCGCGGACCGCGGACAAATCCTGGGCCACCTGCCGGTAGAGCAGCCCCAGCTCGCGCAGTTCGTCGCCGGACAGTGATTTCAACCCTGACGATTCCGCCTGGACCAGAAGCACATCCAGGCGTTGCCACAGACTCTGCCGTTGTTCGATCCAGTGATTGGAAATCATGCCGGCATCACGCCCGAGACCCTGTCGATGAGCGCCACGATGGACGAAACTCCCGATCAGCTTACCATCGAAACTCCGGAGCAGGTCGCCATCCGCTTCCCCATCGCCGGCATCGGCAGCCGCTTCCTTGCCGTCCTCGCCGACTCGCTTCTGCAGGGCGTCGCCTACGGCGTTCTTTTCTTCGTCATCTTTTTGATCCTCAGTTCGGCGCCCGCCGGCTTCCAGGCCGTCGCGCGTGCCGATGAAAAATGGTTCATCGCGGCCATCATCCTGGTCTACTTCCTCCTGCACTGGGGCTACTTCACCCTCTTCGAAGCCTTCTGGAACGGCCAAACTCCCGGCAAGAGACTCTGCAAACTGCGCGTCATTCGCGACTCCGGCCGCCAGATCACCTTCTTCGAATCCATGACGCGCAACCTCGTTCGGGTGGTCGACAGCCTCCCCGGCTTCTACGCCATCGGCGTCATCAGCATGCTCTGCAATCGCCGCAACAAGCGTCTCGGCGATTTCGCCGCCGGCACTCTGGTCGTCCACGAACGCGCTGCAGAACCGCCGCTCTGGGGCGGCTCTGCCTCGCGTACGATCACCGCCGCAGTCTTTACGCCCGTCACGCCGCCCGCGCCCATCGTTGATCCAAATGCCGTCGGCCTTCCCGCCGATGCCGTCGCGCACCTCACCCCCGAGGACCTCAACGTCATCGACCACTTCTTCGCCCGCGCCATTGATATCGACATCGCCCGCCGCCGCGCCCTCGCCGAGCGCCTCGCCCAGCAGATGACCGCAAAGATGGGCATTGCCATGCCCGAAGGTGTCACGCCCGAGCGTGTCCTCGAGTCTATCGCCCGCATCCTGCGCGGCATCCGCCGATAGAGCTTCGTCGCATGAACGAAAACCCTCTAAATCCCGCCGAATCTGCGGCCTCTGCCGCCCGCTGCGACCCGAATCGCCTCAACATCATCCAATCTTTCGGGTGGATTTTGCCCGCCCTGCGGTACACTGAAGGGGCAGAGTATTCCCCAGGAGATTCCATTTCATGGCTAGCACCACAGTCACCACAACCACGCCCGCTCCCGAAGCGATTCCCGCGCCGAAGACCACACCAATCCGGCTCACGGACAACGCCGTGAACAAGGTCCGCGAAATCATGGCGACTCAGGATCCGCTCCCCGCCGGTCTGCGCATCGGTGTCGTGGGCGGCGGCTGCTCCGGCTTTCAGTACTCCATGTCCTTCGAGAACCAATCCGGCATGATGGACAAGATTTTCGACTTCAACGGCCTTAAGGTCTTCGTCGATGCCACCTCCCTGATGTACCTCAACGGCTGCGTCGTCGACTACCTCGAGACCCTCGAAGCCGCCGGCTTCAAGTTTGACAATCCCACCGTCAAGAGCACCTGCGGCTGCGGCTCGTCCTTCCAGGTCTAAGTTTTCAGCTGAATCGGCAAACATGGCCCGCATCGTGCGGGCCATTGTTCATTGCGGAGCTGTGGGGTCGGTCGGCGCGTTTGGCGTGGTTGGCGCCGTCGGATTCGGATTGGTCGTCGTCCCCGGCGTTGTCCCGGTTGGATTCGTGCCCGTCGGGTTCGTCCCAGTCGGCGCGCCGCCCGCCAACCCGGCCAGCGCCTGCGCCTGTTCTTCCGTCGGATCGTAATTGAATTCCCACTTGTTGTAGCGCGTCTGCAGCTTGTAGTCGACCAGCGACGGCTTGTCCACCGGCAGCGTGAACCCGACGATCGGTCCCCCTCCGCCGAAAGTCGTCGCCGATGTTCCCGTCCCGCTGGAACCAAACGGCGAGCCCGTCGATGAGCCTGTGCCCATCGTGGGCGTGGACTGCCCAAACATCGACGAACTCCCGCTCTGCTGTCCGAAACCTGAACTCGACGATCCGAACCCCGAACTCGAAGATCCAAAACCCGAGCTGGACGACCCAAACCCCGAACTCGACGACCCAAATCCCGTCGAACTCCCGCCCGTCCCCGATTGATCCGGGCTCGCAATCGGCACCCCATTCGCATCCGTGGTCGTCGTGGGCGCCAGCGCATACATCGAGCCGGCCCCGGGCGCGGCGCCGGCCGTCAGCAGCGGCTGCCCAAAAAATCCCAGGGGCCGCACATGCGCCTGCCCAAAATAAACCGGCTTCCAGTCGTCCTTGCCCGTCAGCGGATCGGTGTAGCGCTTGCGCAGAAAACGCATCTGGTTCGTCTCCACCAGCTGATCGATCGACGTCGGATACGACCCGAATTTCTGGTAGTAAAGCTTGAGCGCGCGCTTGTATTGCTCCCCGCGATGGATCGTCTCCAGCTCCTTATCCCGCTGGATCGACCGCGCTATCTTCGGCGCCGCAATCGCCAGGCTGATGAGCAAAAGCACCAGCAGGAAAATCACCGCCAGCAGCACGTACCCTTGCTCGTGCCCGGATTCTTGATAATCCATACATCCATCCTGATTCTGATGTCCGGCTGACTGTCGCGTTGCTGACCGCCCCACGCTAAACCGCCCCATTGCTCAACTTTCAGCTCTGCGTCAGCGGCAGCGTCTGCGTATTGTTGTACAGCAGATCCGTTACCTGAATTGAAAGCGGCGTGATCTTCACCACCTTGTAGTGGTGATCCACCACGTCGCCCTCGGTCGCGATAAACACGTCGTCGCCATGCAGCAGAAACGCCTTCTTCGCTCCGGCATTCGCCTCGTAGCCAAAAAACTTAAGGTCGATCGGCGGCGGTGGCGGCGGACCCTGCGCAATCTGCTGCTGCACCGGATTAGGCCGAATCGGCCCCTTCACCTGCTCGATCTTCACCGGCGCCGACGTCATCGAAAAAATGTTCCGCCCCGCCCCGCCGTATTCCAGCGACTCCGTCTCCGCCATCATTTCCGGATGCAGCGTTGGATCCAGTTTCTCCAGCGGCGGAAGTTTCTGCGCGGCATGCTCTCCCTGTGCCCCGCCTGTCTGCGGCGCGGCAGTCGATGCCGATGCAGCTGGCGTTGTTGCCGCCGGTTGCGGCGGGGCCGGCGTGGAACTCCCGCCGAACATCGCTATGTAGAAGTGGACCCCTGTCCCCACCATGACGACCCCCAGCACCGCCAGGATCACCACGTTCCGTTTGTTTTCGAGGCCGCTCTTCATTGGGGTTCCCCGTTCGGAACAGCCTCTGGCGCCGTGTTTGGCGCTGTCTGCAGATCCGTCTCCGTGATGTCCGTCGGCCGGTCGTTTGCGCCCGCGCGGATATAGGTCGTCAACCGCATCCGCAGGTTCACCAGGCCGCCCTGCTGTCCCGTCAGCGTCACCCCGTTGATGATGAAGAACACATGATCCTGATCGCGTTCGATGCCATTCACAAAGTGCATCAGATCCGAGTATTGCCCGCTCAGGCCGGCGTCGATGTGCAACTCCGTTAACCCCTCGATCGCGGCATTCTCCGCATATGTGGCCCGCGACAGCCGGACCTCATTCTTCGCTGCTACTGCGCCCAGCTGCGTCAGAACCGTCGACCAGTTCGGCGAAATCCGCGCGTCGTAAAACTTCTGTGCGTCCTGGTCCGCCACCTCGACCTTCTTCGGCAGGTTGTTCAGGTGCTTCATCTGCGACTCCAGCTGCCCCAGTCGCGCCTCTTCCTGAACAAAGCTGCTCGTCTGATCGGATCGCATCGCGCGCCACGCCAGCGCCAGGCGCACGCCGATAAAAACATCTGCTGCAACCACCGCGGCCAGCACAAAGAGATGCAGATTCAGCTTCGTAAAAATCCCATCGCGATTCATGGAGTCGATTGCCCCTCCCCGTCCGCGTTTGGCTTCTTGTCCGCCTTTGCCTTTTTATCCTGATGGCTCGTGTCCAGCGGCAGCTCCCTGTAATCCGCGAGGATGTCGAAGTTGACCTGGTTGTTCGTGCTCACTGGCTCTACGGCTGCCTGACTTCCCTGGGCGGTCGCCAGGGTCTCCGACGCCAGCCGCGGCGAGACAAAATGCCGCGACTTTTCCAGGTTCCGCACCAGCTCCAGCGCACGATCCCGCTCACCCGTCACGCGCAGCCGCATCGTGACGATTCCATCCGCCCCGACGATGGGATCGATGCTCAGCACCTGGACTCCCGGCGGCAGCACCGTCTCCAGATCGGTCATCGTCGCCGTCCACGAAAATGTCTTTTGCCGGAACAAGCCGTTCAGAAAATCGGACTGCCGCAGGATCCTGGCTTCCTTCGGCTGCCGCATCATCGCCTGATAGTTTTGCTGCTGCTGCTCCAGCAGCCGCACGTGGTTCTCCACCATCGCCACCTGCGCTTTCTTCTGCTGCGCCAGGTCGCGATCGCTGCGGTACAGGAACCACAGCGCGCCCCCCACCAATGCGAGAATCGCGATCCACGTGCGCAGCCGGTTATAGATCGGCCGCAGCTCGACGTACGGACGGCTCGCGAGATTGATCGCAATTCTCATTCCGCCGCCAACGCCCCCGTCACACCCGCCGAAACCCCCGCCGGAATACTGATCATCGCCGACGCCGTCTCCGGCGCTCCCAGATCCGCAATCCGCGGTGCGGGATCGACCAGCGAAATCCACCGCGACCGCGCCGCCGCGCTCGCGCCGCCCGGACCCGCATAATACAGCGTTCCCGGCCACCCCTTCAGCGTGTCCTCATACCACGCCAGCGCAGTGATCACCGCCTGCGCCATCTCTTCTTCCCGCGCCAGCGGCTCCGCCGGCAGGTCCATCGACCGATGCAACAGCATTTCCTCGCCTTGTGTAACCGCCGTGGTTACAGAAGCTCCGGTGTGGTTCACCATCAGCGTCGCGCTCGCGCCCTCCACCGCCGCCGCCGCGGCCAGCGTGCTCGGCAGCACCGCGCCCGGCTCGTATCCGGCGTCCCGCACCGCGCTCTCGTACTCCTCGAGCACATCGCCCGGCATCACCGTCACCAGTACGTTCAGCTGCCCATCCTTTGCCGCCATCGCCTGGTAACTCACGGCCGCGTTTTCCACGTCGAACGGCACCATCTTGCGCAGCCGGAACCGCACCACCGGCAATGCTTCCTGCCGCCGCGCAGGCAGCGTGTCGAAATCCAGCAGCAGTACCCGTGCCGCTGCATCCGGAACCACCAGCGTCACCGCTCCGGCGCGCGCGTTGATGTCTCGCAGCGCCGATTCCACCGCGGACCGCACCGCCTGCGCGTTTACCAGGTTCGGCACCTTCAGCCCCGGCGTCACGGCGCCTTCCGGCAACGGCACAAATGCCATCGTTATCCGGCCGTGCTTCTTCCCGGCGCGCGCCGCAACCACCCCTTCCGGTCGGATCTCGCAGGCCACTTTCGGGCGCGTGCCCGCCACGGGTTTGAAAATGTTCTGCAGGTCGGCCACTAGCGCGATGCCTCGATGAACGTCACCTTGTTGATTTCCTTCAGCGTCGTCAGCCCCCGCCGAATACGGTCCAGCGCGCTCTCCCGCAGGAAATGCATGCCTTCCTTCTGCGCCAGCTTCCGCACCTCGGAGCTGGGCTTCTTCTCCAGAATGATTTCCCGGATCGGGTCCGTCAAATCCAGCAGCTCGTGAATCGCAGTTCGCCCGCGATACCCCGTCCCCGCGCATTCAATGCAGCCTCGCCCTTCGCGGAACGGAAAATTCCGCCACTCGCTGGGGTCCAGCCCGCTTTGCCACAGCGCCTCGTCGTCGTACCGCACCTCGTGCACGCAGTACTCGCAAATGGTGCGCACCAGCCGTTGCGCCAGGATGCAGTTCAGAGCCGAGACGAAGTTGTAGGCCTCCACGCCCATATTCAAAAAGCGCCCCAGCACATCGACCACGTTATTGGCGTGCACCGTCGTGAACACCAGGTGCCCTGTCAGCGCCGAGTTGATCGCAATCTGTGCCGTCTCCTGATCGCGAATCTCGCCCACCAGGATCTTGTCCGGATCATGCCGCAGAATCGACCGCAATCCGCGCGCAAACGTCAGCCCCTTTTTCTCGTTCACCGGAATCTGCGTGATCCCGCGAATCTGATACTCGACCGGATCCTCAATGGTGACGATCTTGTCCTCGTCGCTCTTGATCTCGTTGATCGCCGCATAGAGGGTCGTCGTCTTGCCCGACCCCGTCGGCCCCGTTACCAGCACCATGCCGTACGGCTCTCGGATGTACCGCCGGAATCGCTTCAGATCCTCGTCCGCGAAGCCCACCACGTCCAGCGTCAGCTTGCGAAACTTCTCGCTCATCGACTCTTTGTCGAGCACGCGCAGCACGGCATTCTCGCCGTGCACCGTCGGCATGATGGATACGCGGAAGTCGATCAGCCGTTTCTTGTATCGCACCCGGAAGCGCCCATCCTGCGGCACGCGCCGCTCCGCGATATCCAGCTCGCTCATCACCTTGATGCGCGACAGAATCGTCGTGTGATGTTCGCGCGCAATCGGCGCCATCGCCGGCTGCAGCACGCCGTCGATGCGGTACTTCACCAGCACCGAATCGTCGTACGTCTCGATGTGAATGTCCGAAGCGCGCCGCTCCAGCGCCGTAAAAATCGTCGTGTCCACCAGCCGTATGATCGGGCTGATGCCTTCTTCCGACGTCAGCTTCTCGATCGAGATGTTCTCGTCGGCATCCTCGCTCGACGACAGTACGTCAAACGTCAGTCCCTCAGACGCCTCGTCCAGCACGCGCTGCGACTGCTCCGTCTTCTTCAGCAGATCGGTGATCTGCGACAGCGTTGCCACCCGCGTCACAATCCGCTGTCCCAGCAGGCCGCTGATTTCGTCCAGCATCATCAGCTTGCTCGGATCGCTCACCGCGATCACCAGCCGGTCTTCTTCCTGCTCCAGCGGCACAAAGTTGTAGCGGAACATCATGTCCACCGGCACGCTGCGCAGCACCTCGTGCTGAATGCGGAAATTGCGCAGGTCGACGAACTCGGAGCGATAGCGCCGCGCCAGCGCCTGTGCCTGTGCGGTTTCGTCCTGCTCGGTCGGTAATGTAATCGGGGGAGCCTGAGCCATATCGATACCTCTGTTTCCTGCGATGCCGCGCGCAATTCAGCCGCGCGTCACCCTCCTAAATTCGTCGCGTTACCCATAGAGATAATCGGCAGATACAGCGAGATCAGAATAATCACCACCACCACGCCCATCACGATCAGAATCGCCGGCTCAATCAGCGCCAGCGCCGCCGTCAGCGCCGTCTGCACGTCTTCCTCGAAGAACTCTGCCACCGAATTCAGCATCTGCGGCAGCGCGCCCGTTGACTCGCCCACCTCGATCATCTCCGTGGAAAGCTCCGGAAAAACCTTCGTCGCCTCCAGGCTCTTCGCCAGACCCTTGCCCTCGCGCACCGTCGTGACCGACGAAAAAACCGCCTTGCTGATCCGTTTGCTGGTAATCGATCGCGCCGCCGTCTCCAGGGACGGCACCAGCGGAATCCCTCCGCTCAGCAGCGTCGACAGCGTGCGCGCGAACATCGCCACCTGGTACTTCAGCCAGATCTTCCCAAACACCGGCATCGCAATTCGGACCCGATCGATCCGGTCGGCCCCCGCGTCGCTCCGGCTCCATCGCCATACCAGGAACCCGGCCAGCGCCAGCAGCGGCAATACATAAAGGATGTAATGCTGCGCTCCCTTGCCCAGCGCGAGCATAGCCAGCGTCATCGCCGGCAGCTTTGTACCGATCTGGTCGTAGAGCTTCGCGAACTGCGGCACCACAAACGTAATCAGGAAAATGAACAGCCCGGTCACCAGCGTGATCAGCAGCGCCGGATAGATCAGCGATGCCATCAGCTTCTTCCTGAACGCCAGCGAAATCTGCTGGAACGACAAATACCGCCCCAGCACTTCTTCCAGATTCCCCGACCGTTCGCCGGCCAGCAGCGTCGTGGTGTACATCAGCGGGAAACCGCCCTGCGCCTCGAACGCCGACGATATCGGCTCGCCGGTTCGCACCCGCGCCGCCACATTCTGCAGTTGTCCGGCGAATGTCGCGTTCTTCTGGCTCTTCGCCAGCATCTCCAGCGACCCCAGAATCGGCAACCCCGCGCGAATCAGCGTGAGAAACTGCTGGTTGAAAATCAGGAACGTCTCCAGCTTCGCCTTCCGCGCGCCGCCCGTCAGCCCCCGCGGCTTCACCGAATAGACGTAGTACCCCGCCTGCGAGAAGCGCGTGCGCAACTCGTCCGCCGTCGCTGCCGACTGCACCTGCTCCTGCACGTGACCGCGCTCGTCGGCCAGCCTGATGACAAATTCAGCCATGAAAATGCCCGCCGATGACCTTGCTACACCGGTCCGGCCAGGGGACACCTCTTCTCAAGCGTAGCAGTTCCCGGACCCCCAGGGCTCAACCCGGTGGTCCGCCGACTAGACGCGCCGCAAGCCCAAACTGCTCACTTATGAAGATCGTCCAGGTTGATTTTCCCGATCTTTCCGCCCGGCCCCACCACAAACGGCAGGCTCAGCGCATTCCAGTTGCCGTCGTCCAGCGGCCTCCACGACCGGCCGCCGTCCCAGCTCACGTCGGACCCGTTTGTCCCCACCGCGATCCACGCGTTGACGT
The DNA here is from genome assembly GCA_030038115.1 of Acidobacteriaceae bacterium. Taxonomy (GTDB): domain Bacteria; phylum Acidobacteriota; class Terriglobia; order Terriglobales; family Acidobacteriaceae; genus Palsa-343. The sequence continues at coordinate 17,464 of JASHPM010000065.1, forward strand.
CGGCATCCCACGCCACTGCCGAACGATATCCGTGCGGCGGCTTCTCCGATGCCGCCCACTTTGCCCCGTCTGGAGTCCAGGCCGCCGTCCCCTCCGTAGCGTCCGGCTTCGCGAAGTCTCCGCCCACCGCCACCGCCGCCTTCACTGTCTCATCCCACCACACCACGCGCAGTGAGAAGGCCCCTGCTGACGCGCTGTTCCCGGCCATCGGCAGTGGCTTCCGGTGGAACGTCCAGTTGTTCAGGCATGCTGGATCCGGAGCAGTATCGCCATCGCGTGAGCAGCTGCTCTCACCCTCGTAAAGAAACGTCCCACCCTGGCCCCCGGTGCCGAACCACACCCGTCCATCGCCGGCCAGCAGCGCGTTCACCACCAGCCCGGCAGCGGTCAGCGCCGAGTTGCTCGCCGCGAAAGCCGCAATGCCCGCCGAATCTGTCGTTAGCCCGGGCGACTGGATCCTCGTCCACGTCAGCCCGCCATCCCCGGTTCTCAGCAGCGGAAACGCCCCATTCACCGGATCGCCCAGCAGGTACCCGTTCTGTCTGTCGGCGAACACCATTGCATCCCAAAACCCATCTTTGTCCGGATTGGTCGAAACCAGGGTCCAGTGCGAGCATCCATCCGTCGTCCGATACAGCCGCGACAGATTGCCCGGCCCGCTCGACATCACGATCGCCGTGTTCGCATCCCACGCCCAGATGCCGCGAAAATCCAGCTTCTCCGCGCCGTCGGGCACCGTGCAGCTCTGCCACTCATAGCCGCCGTCCTCGGTCCGCAGAACCGTCCCGTTCGTCCCGCTGGCCCAGGCCACGCCGCCGCCCAGCGAGTAAACCCCGCGCAGCCCGGCGCTCGTCCCGCTCTCCTGCAAAACCCATGGTCCGGACTTCTTGTTCTGCGCCTGGCCCCAAACCACGGTGCTCACCAGCAGCCCGATCCACACACTCCAACCCGCGCGCCTCAGCATGGCCCGATCATATTGGCCCAAAATCGGTGAAAAAATCCCCCATCGGTTTCGCCAGGTCCCAAAAAGTCACTTCCGATTGTTCCTGTCGTTTTGGGGCGAGGCTGGAACCAATTCGCCGCCGTTCCACCGGTGGCCCCGGCACACTCGTCGTTCGCCTGATGCGCGCCTAAACCGGCGGCTCGCCCTCCACCACGTGCACGCCCGCCGGCGGCGTAAACACAAAGGCCGTGCTCGGCGCCGGCACATTGTCCGCCTCTCCGCTGAACGCGAACCGGTTCGTCACCCCATCGGTCTGTTCAATCGTCATCGACAGGATCGTCCCATCCGCTGCCGCCGTAATCTTCAGCGCGCTCACCCGCTGCTCCAGCCCCTTCGGCACGCCCGACAGCTCCCACGCGCCATTCCCATCCGGCGCCACCGTCAGTCCCGTCAACTCTTTCTGCAACTCCGTATGCCCCAGCAAAAACTGCAGCGGCGAGCGCAAATCGTCCAGCTTTTTCTCGTCCACCTTCTGCGCTTCTGTCTCGCCCGGCGAGTAGAAATACCCGTCCTTCCCGTCCAGCACAAACAGCTTCCCGTCCGGATCGGTATACGTCCACCGCATCTTCCCAGGTTTCTTCAGCAGCAGCACGCCCGACTCCTGCCGGTGCATCCCCATGCCTTCGTACGTCTGCACAAAGTGCACTTCGAGCGTATGCAGCGCGTTGTAGTGCCGATCCACCTTCGCCGCTACCACTGCCGCACTCACCGCCGTCTGCGCCCGCAGCTCTCCCGTCGCGGCCACCACCAGCGTCGCGGCAAGCAAAAGCCGCCAGCGGCGCACCTCACACTGGCGGCCACCTTTTCGCCGCGAAAGTATCCGCTTTACGCAAAGTAGGCTTTGCGACAAAAACGATGTCTTCAAGGTTGTAGAGATGCACTCTGGATATTCAATGCAAGCTGCTTGTTGCCCATCACGTGAAAGACCATGTTCCCTTTCCTGATATAGAACTGGGACGGGCCGCCGACCAGTCGCTGCTCACCTGTGGGTAACTGCAGCCCATCAACGTCCTCCGCCGAAGGGAAAAACCATACCTCGAAGATGCCCTGGTTCGTTTTGAACCACGCTGCACCCTTCTGATCCGTGAACATGTGCCACTCTTTCGAATCGCGTATGCACTCCACGACGAAGCCGCGTCCGCTCAGGGTCCGACCCAAATCCGTGGCATCGGCGTACACAGGATTGGTCCTGGCCTCCCATGCTCGCCGGGCGCCGACGTTTTCACATTTGGAGGATTGGGCCCACAGCATCGCAGGCCATGCGACGCATAAAGCAATAGAGAAGGTTGCCGCAAGTCGCTTCATCCGCGTTGTACCCGCCGGCGCGAGCCTACTGAATCGCTACCGTGCAGTTTGTCCCGCCCGACGGATCCGCCTTGATTTCCCCGCTCATGTCCAGGCAGAACCCATTGTGGCCCGTCTTGCCCACCGCCTGTGGCACCGCCGTCACCTCGTAGCTCACGAAGTTATCCTGCTGGCTGCTTCCCGGAGCCTTCTGGCAGTTCACAATGTTGAAGCTGTAGCCCGCCTTCAGCCCGCTCGTCAGATCTGACTGCAGCAGCTGCGCCCCTTGCGGAGTCGGCGGCCCCGATGACGCGCTCCCGCCCAGTGCTGCCAGCGAACACGCATATCCGTTCGCCGGGTAATTCGTCGCGTACTGGTTCTCGGCGATCTGGATCGCCCGCAGCGATTGCTTGGCCGACGTCTCATTAGCCGTTGCCTTCAGGTTCAGCATGTTCGGAATCGCAATCAGCATCAGGATCAGCATGATCGAGATCACGATCAGCAGTTCCATCAGCGTAAAGCCCGCGTCGCACGGCCGCCGGCGCCTGGCTTCAGTTAAGCGTTCCATAAGAGCCTTCACTGCCTTCATAGCCAATCTTCTTTCGTCGTTCGGAGCCCCCTCGGATCGCCCGGCGTGCCCGCCCCGAAACCGCTTTAATCGTACAGCAAAACCAGCCCGCAATGGGGTTACCGCCGTTCAGCCCAGCGGCGCCGCACCCGCGTAAACCACCGTCGCCGCGCACACTTTCCCTGGCTTTCCCCATAACGAAACTGGACGCGCCCCATGCCCTTTTCGCTCGCCCGCCGCCCGTGTCTCAAAAAACTTCACACCTCTCGGAGCCGGCCATTTTCCTGGCGAATCGTCCGTATTATTATGAGAAAAAAATGTCGTTCCCCATCCGAGTCTGCACCATTTGTGGCGAAGAATTCGAGCTCAGGCCGGACAAACCCGGCTTCGCCAACCGCTGTCCCGCCTGCAGCGAACCCGAAGAGGACCACACCGGCGTGGCATCGGCTCCCACCTTCCAGAACGGCCGCGAAGCCAACGCCGCTCGCCGCCGCGCCATGCGCGACCTCCTCTACCGCAAAGACACCTAGCGCCCACCGCGCTAACCGGTGCCATCTGCACCACGCATGCGCCTCTGCCTCGGCACCGTGTCTCGGGGGCAGTTCTCCCAAAACGCGCGTGCGCCGCATGCGCCAAAGAAAAAACCAAAAATCTTATCTGCTGCCTCGGTAACCAAAAAACTCCACTTTAGTGGTAGCTGCACCGCGTTGATTATCCCCAAAGGGCGTCGCTTTCAGTGCTACGCTGTGCGGAAACTTCTCGCCCGCCAAGCTCACCAGGCCGCAATTTTTTGGAATACCTCGCCCCCGGAGGATCCATGCAGCTTAGCTCCGAACGTCTATGGGCTCGCCGCCTCGCCCTGACTCTGGCATCCCTTGCCGCAACAGTTTCATTCACCACCGGCTGCGGTTCCACCTTCGCCCCCCTGGGCAATCTGACCGCGATCTCAGCGTCGTCCGCCTCCATCCGCGTCAACCAACAGCTGCAAATCCAGAGTCGGATGGCAGTTACCGCAGTGCCGCTCACCTGGTCTGTCAATGGCGTCCAGGGAGGTAACTCCGAGGTCGGCACCATCACCTTCAACGGCCTCTACACCGCGCCGGCCGTCGTACCCACTCCCAATACCGTCACCATCACCGCGACCGCCAACGGCAATCCCGGCTACCCTCCTGGAACCCTGACCCTCGCCGTGCTGAACCCCATCCCCGTCGTCAGTTCGATCGCGCCGGCGACCCCCACGGAGGGAACGACCACCATCGCCGTCAACGGCTCGCAGTTTGTCTATGGCGCGCAGATCATCTGGAACGGCGCCGCGGTTGCCACCACCTTCGTCTCAGGTACCGAGCTCGCCGCCGCCGTCTCCGCACCCGCTCCCGGAACCTATCCCCTGATGGTCAGTAATCCGAATCCCGGCTCCGCCAACTCCAACAATCTTTCCGTCCTCGTCGGCCCCGGTCAGGTCGTTCTGCAGATCCAACCTGGCACCAACACGGATGTCCGCGTCAGCAATTCCCTGAACCTCGGCCTCACCGTCACCGGAACCCTCAACACCGGCGTCACCCTGCAAGTGAATGGGGTTGCCGGCGGCAATGCCCAGGTCGGCACTGCTGTCTCCAATCCGGATGGATCCATCACCTACACCGCGCCGGCCGTCGTTCCCACCCCCAGCAACATCGTCCAGCTCACCATCACCAGCACGGACAATCCGAAGGTATCCATCAACCAGAACATTTCAGTGCTCAACCCCATCCCGATCCTCACCTCCGCCACACCCTCGAGCTTCAATACCGGCTCCGCCACCGTCGTTGTCCAGGGTCAGAAATTCATCTCCGGCGCCCAGGTTCTCATGGATGGCTCCCCCATGCCTACCACCTTCAACAGCGGAACCCAGCTCACCGCGACGCTTAACCTGACCGAAGCCGGCAACTTCGACCTGCAGGTCCTCAATCCCGCTCCTGGACCCGCAACTTCCTCCGATCTCGTCGCGCTGGTCAACGGCACTCCTCCAGTCCCCGTCGTCAGCCCCGATGATGCCTCGCGCTTCCTCGAGCAGGCCACCTTCGGCGCCACCGATGCCGATATCCACGACGTTTCCATGAACGGATTTCAGGCCTGGCTTAACGAGCAGTTCAGCATGCCGGCCACGCCCCAGGAGCCCTTCGTTGAGCAGTCCCTCATCATCAACAATCCTCCCTGCGCCGCCGGAGACGTCACCTGCAACGCGGCGCTCTTTGAGCAGAACGAATCGGATGAAATTTACGTCCAGGACGCCTTCTGGCAGCAGGCCCTCGCCGCTCCCGATCAGCTACGCCAGCGCGTCAAGTACGCTCTCTCGGAAATCTTTGTCGTCTCTACCAATAACTCCGCCGTCCAGAGTTTCCCGCGCGGCGAGGCCGGTTACTACGACTTACTCGGCAACGATGCCTTCGGCAACTTCCGCACCCTCCTCAACGACGTGACCCTGAACCCCATGATGGGTCAGTTCCTCTCCATGCTTGGCAACGACAAAGGCAACGCCACCACCGATCCGGACGAGAATTACGCGCGCGAAGTCATGCAGCTGCTCACCATTGGCCTCTATCAGCTCAACGACGATGGTTCGCAGAAGCTAGATTCCACCGGCAATCCCATCCCCACTTACTCCAATAACGACGTGATGGGGTTAGCCGCGGTCTTTACCGGCTTTAGCTGGAATGACCCCGGCAATAACAGCGATACCGTCTGGTCGAATTGCTGCCTCTATGTCGGCCCGGGTTTCGGCGAAGACATTCTCCCCATGCAGACCTTTCCCAGTCACCACTCCACCGTGGAAAAGGACTTCCTCGGTGTCACCATCCCTGCGTCGGGGAACCCCGACCCCGCGGGCGACCTCAAAACCGCTCTCGATACCCTGTTCAATCACCCCAACCTGCCCGCCTTTTTCTCGAAGCAACTCATCCAGCACTTAGTCACCAGCAATCCCAGCCCCGCCTATATCAGCCGCATCGCCGCTGTCTTCGAGAATGACGGCACCGGGGTGCGCGGTAACCTGCAGGCCGTCATCACCGCCATCCTGCTCGATCCCGAGGCGCGTGATTCCGCCACTGACTTCGCCAATCCGCAGTACGGCAAAGTTCGCGAGGCCCTCCTCCGTTACACCGAATGGGCCCGCGCTTTCACCGCGCAGTCGCGCACCGGTTCCTACGGCGTCGGCAGCACTGAAGACCCGATCTTCGGCCTCGGTCAGATGACCCTCCGTTCCCCCACCGTCTTCAACTGGTTTGCTCCGGGCTACGTCCCGCCCGGTACCAGCATCGAGGCGGCCGGACTCGTCGGGCCGGAATTCCAGATGACCAACGTCTCGACTGTCGTCGGTTATCTCAACTACCTGCAGGGCGCCATCGGCAGCGACAGCGCCAACGGCTCCGACATCTTCTCCAGCTACGGCGCTGAAATCGCCCTTGCCAACACGCCCGATCAGCTGCTCGACCGCATCAACCTGCTGCTGATGGCAGGCGAAATGGACTCGACTCTCTATAACGAAATTCTCGGCGCCGTCAACGCCATCCCCGTCCCCACCGGCGATCAGAACGCCATCAACGCCGCGCTTACCGCCCGTGTGGAGACGGCCGTCTACCTCACCATGGCCTCACCAGCTTTCGCCGCGCAGTTCTAGGAGCCCGAAAATGTGCAATTGCCAGAACAAATTCGAGCAGTCCCGCCGCCAGTTTCTCCGCACCGCGTCCCTGGCCAGCATGTCCGGGCTCTACGCCAGCCCCTTCATCCTTGGCCTGAACTCGCTCGCAGCCATGGCCCAGGGAACCGGCGCATCTGACTACCGGGCTCTCGTCTGCGTTTTCCTGCAGGGCGGCAACGATGGCCACGGCACCGTCATCGCCACCGACTCCGACTCCTATTCCGCCTTCACCACGGCGCGCTCCGGAGCTCCTGGCCTCGCCTATCCTCTCGCCCAGCTGCTGCCCATCACCCTGAACACGCCGCAGAGCGGGCGCACCTTCGCCCTCAACCCTTACCTCGGCGGCATTCAGAACCTCTTCAACAATAACCGCGCCGCCATCGTCGCCAACACCGGTACCCTTATCGTCCCTGCCACCAAAACGCAGGTCAATGCCAACTCCGTTCCCCTGCCCGACTCCCTGTTCTCCCACTTCGATCAGACCGCCGCGTGGCAGGCCATTGCCTCCAACGGCGGCAGCGCCGAGCATGTCGGTTGGGGTGGCGCCGTTGCCGACCTCATCGAGAGCATGAACATGAACTCCAACTCCATGTTCACCTGCATCTCGACCGCGGGCATCGCCCTCTTCCTTTCCGGGCAAACTTCGTTCCAGCTCAACGTCACCCCCGCCGGTCCCATTCCCATCTCCGGTCTCGCCCAACCCCTCTTCGGCCAGACCACCAGTTCCGCCGCGCTCAATTCCATCCTCACCGCCGACGAAACCAACCTCTTCGCCAGGGAATACGAAGTCGTTGTGAATCGATCCATCCAGGCGCAGGCGCTGCTCGCCTCGTCCATGCTTCCCGCCGGTCCCGGCGGCGTCCCCAATCCATCGCAGTTTCTCGATCCCGTTACCAACATGCTCACCGATAATCAGCTGGCCCTCTCGCTCCAAACCGTCGCCCGCATCATCGGCGGACGTGCCAGCCTGGGCGTCAATCGCCAAATCTTCTACGTTCAGCTCGGCAGCTTCGATACCCACGACGGCCAGGCCCCAACCCACGCCCGCCTGCTCACCCAGCTCGGTGAATCGCTGGAGTATTTCGACGGATTGATGCAATCCGCCGGCCTCGGTAATCAGGTCACCACCTTCACCGCCTCCGACTTTGGCCGCACCCTTACCTGCAACAGCGACGGCACCGACCATGGCTGGGGCAGCCACCACTTCGTCGTTGGGGGCGCGGTGCAGGGGCACGATATGTACGGTCAATATCCGGTGATCGGTGTGAATCAGGCCAATGACGTGGGCGCGGGCCGCCTCATCCCCACTACCGCCGTCGATCAGTACGCGGGAACGCTGGCGCGCTGGTTCGGCCTCTCCGATGGCCAGGTGCGCCAGGTGTTCCCGAACTTTGCCAACTTCGGCTCCAGTCCCTATCTGGGATTCATGGGCTCATGACGCACCGCGGCACGCGGTGAGCGCGGGCGGCCCTAATCCGCCATCTTCGTGATGTGCACGTCGAAGTCCGACCCCGGTGACAGTCCACGCAGCGTGAACACGCGATAGCCCTCGCCCACCGTCTCCGTGCGCCGAAAAATCCCCGACTCCGTCTCCACAACTTCCCGGCCGCCTCCGAGCTCGTTCATGAACGCCTGCGCCTCGCCCGGTTCTGACACGTCTCCGTTCGAGACCGACGTCATCGCCTCCGCCACATAGCTCCGCATCAGCTTCGGCCAGTACTTCGCCAGCAAATCCGTACTCGCGAATACATCCGCCCATTCCACGCGCCCGTTTACGGCCACTACCACCCCGACCGCGCCCTTGCTCCGCAATTCCTCCAGGATCGCATGTTCGGCCTCGACACCCCCATACGCGGCCAGTTTCTCCTCGACCGGTGGGCTCGCGAACACCTTCGCATACGAGCTCGTCCCGGCGATGGCGCCATGCGCTGCAGGACTCAGCATGTTCGCCATGCTTGCGTTCGAAGCGCGCACGCGGTCCCACACCTCGCTCTGATTCTGTTCCGCCATGGCTGGCGTGCGCACGCTCGGCTGCGCCATCAACGCCCCCATGGATCCGAACTTCGCGCTCGACTCCGTCCATCGCCCCGGCTCCACGCAGAAAACATCCAGATCGATGGGCCCGCCCTTTGGCGGCACAATGCGGTCTGCCCCAATCACGCGATCCTGCTTGCCCCCGGTCACGATCTCTCCCGCCAGCAAAAGCAGCGGCCGGTCGGAATTGTTGTACAGCACCAGCCGGTTGACCTCCGCGCCGCCGCGATAGGGCACGACCTGCCCGCCCCGCACCAGTCCCTGCTCATTGCCGGCTTCGGTCACCACGACCTCACCGGTACGAACGCCCTCGTCCAGCGTCAAAAGCTGCGAGGTGTTCCATGACTTCGCGACCACGGGGAAAATGGCAAGGTTGCCGCGCCGGATCGCCGGCAAAACCCGGTAGGGACCTTCGTTTCCGGTACCCGCGCGGCTCGGCCCTGCCGTCAACAGGCAAAACAACCCCATCAGTAAAGACGAGCCCAAAGCGAACAGCCAGCGAGAACCATTCTTCGACGCATACTGCGGCGCTGCCTTCATGTCTGCCTCCGCGTGAGTCAGCCTGGCGGCTTCCTCCGCATACTCAGAACGTGCAGCGCATACTTTCTTGCAGAGATTTTGTTAGCATCCTGGCAAAATGATTACTGAGCCTTCGATTGCCGCTGCGCCTCCTGCTCCCGGGAGTGCCGTCTCGAAGGCCCTTTCGAAGGTCATTGGCCGGCGCTACGGCGAGTCCGGCGCCGCCCGCTACGGAATTTCCTCTGAGCAATTCGTTGAACTCGTCGCCGCGGTGGTCGCTCGCTACGCCGCCGCCGTCCCTGAATCCGATCAGCTCGACCTCATCGCCAAACTAAAAATCGAGGATCTGGTCCTCGCCCGCGCCTGCTCCGCCGGCAACGCCGCCGCCTGGGAAACCTTCCTGCTCCGTTTTCGCTCCACCCTATATGAGAGCGCCTATCGCATGGCCAAAAACGAGGCGACCGGTCGCGAAATCGCCGACGAGCTTTATGCCGAACTCTATGGTCTCCCCAACCGCGACGGCAGCCGCGTCTCCAAACTCGACTACTACATGGGTCGAGGCTCTCTCGAAGGCTGGCTGCGCACCGTGCTCTCCCAGCACTACATTGACCGCTGCCGCTCCTACTCGAAGAATGTCAGCCTCGACGAGCAACTCGAAGCGGGCGTCAGTTTTCCGGCGCCCCTCGCAGCGGCGGACCCGCAGCCGGACCCTCGCCTTGCCGCCGCCCTTGAACAATCCCTCGACGAACTCTGCTCCGAAGACAGGTTTCTCCTCGCGTCTTATTATCTGGACCGATGCACGCTCGCCCAGCTCGCTCGGCAATGGCGTGTCCATGAATCGACCATGAGCCGCCGTCTCGATCGCATCACGGCGCATCTTCGTAAGCGCGTCCTGAAGCGCCTGCGCGCAACCGGGCTCAGCACGCGTCAATGCGACGAGTTAATGCACGATCTCGATGTGCGCGACCTCGACGTCGACGTTGCGGCAAAACTGCGGCAAGAAAACCCTCCGGCCGCGTTCTATAAGAAGGGTGGATCGGCAACGTGAAACAGATTCCTTCCGACGCGCTGCGCAGCCAGCTGGCTCGATCCCGCCATGTCTCGGCGCATCCCGACGCCGATCAGCTGACCACCTTTGCCGAAAACACACTGCTCCCCGGCGAGCGCTCCGGCATCCTCGCGCATCTCGCTGCCTGCCCATCGTGCCGTGAAATCCTGCGTACGGCCGCTGCGGCCGCCGAACCCGAATCCGCATCGATAGCGCAACCGCAACTGCAACCCGCTCGCTCCCCGCTCCGCGCCTGGCTCCCGGGAATGGCCATCGCCGCGAGCCTCATCGCCCTCGCCGGATCGGCCGTCCTGCTGTATCACGCAACGCGTGCGAACGTATCTCGCAATCAAACCGCGCGCAATGCCCACCCCGCCCTGGTCGCTGCTCAGCCTCCACTACCGGCTTCGGTGCCCGAATTCCACCCGGCCCCCGCACCGCCTCTGCCCCAACTCAGCGCCCCAAAACGCAGACCGTCCTCGCCCCGGGCAAAGCCCTCAGCAGAACCCGCGCCCGCAGTGGTCATTGCAACCCAGGAAGCCCCGGTCCAGGCGCAGGCGCCGCCCACTCCGCTCAGCCTGGGCGTCATCGCGGGCACTGCGCCACAAACCGAGCCAGCGCCAGCCAGGCAAGCGCAGATCTCGGGATTGCACGGCACGATGTCCGCCGCTAAAGCGGCCTCCAGAGGTCCGGCTGCCACTCGTTTCGAGCCACAGAACGCCTTCGCCGAATCGTCCCACGCGCTCGCGAGTGTCAACGGCCAATTAGTCGCCAGCCCAGCCGTGCGGGCCCACTGGCGCATCGGCGACAGCGGTCTAATCGAGCGCTCCACCGAACCCGGAGTCTGGCAGCCCGTCTTCATCGCGCCAGACATGCATTTCCGCGTCTTGTCTGTGTCTGGCGCTGACCTCTGGGCCGGCGGCGATCGCCTGCGCCTCTTTCACTCCGCGGACGACGGCCGTACCTGGCTGGAAGTCCATCTTCCCTCTGGCGCCGATCGCACTCGCGCTATCGCGCATATCCGCGTCGAATCTCAGCAGAAGATTGTCGTCGAAGCGGACGACGCAACCACGTGGGCCACAACCGACGGTGGCCAGACCTGGCAATAACCTCGTCTCAAAACCCTGGCTGGGTTTTATGGGGCTGGAAATGATCCTGCGCGCTCACGCCGCCGGCGCGATCAGCAACGGTTCGATCGCTGGCAGCGGCTTGATCTCCGGTAGCGACACATGCTGAACGTAGCGGCCCTCCGCCACATCGGAAAACACCCTGTTCGCCGTGTCCTCCGTGCGCGTCGAGCTCACGTGCAGCTTGCGCACCGCCCGCATCACGGTTGTCGCCAGCAGAAATCGGTTCTCGATACGCAGACCCGCTGAATACACCAGTTCAGATCGCATGTAGGTTGCCCTCGTTTCTCGTTATGGCGCGTTTGCTGCAAAAGCCGGACTCGCACGTTCCTGGTGGGGAGGACCCGTGCACAACTTTGAGTTTCCGGGCTCAATCCACGATGGCCGGTCTATGCAGCTATCGAGGGCGGGGCGGGGAATTGCAGGGAAGACCTCAACGGTCTCCTCTGCCCTCAGCATACGCTGTTTGTCCCGTCTCTCCTAACACATAATCCAGGCGATCCCACGGAAGTTCGCGCATTGCGTCCCGGCCGCGGCCGCAAAGATGCTATAGTGAGGGCTGATCGTCGAATCCGACTTGGTTTTTCTTTGCCTGTTCCTGCTCTATCGCTTGACCTCGCAAATAATTCCACAGTGAGTTCAGCGATACACCAATCAGTTAAAGGAAACAGCAATGGAACAGGGAACAGTGAAGTGGTTTAACGACGCCAAAGGTTTCGGCTTTCTCAGCCGCACCAACGGTGAGGATGTGTTTGTGCACTACTCCGCGATTCAGTCGAACGGTGGCTTCCGTTCGCTGCAGGAAGGCCAGGCCGTCCAGTTCAACGTGGTGAAGGGTCCCAAGGGCTGGCAGGCGGAGAACGTTACGGCTCTCTAAGCTCGCAATTCACACGCAGCAATCAGGGGGGAAGCGGCCTTGCGGCCATCCCCCCTTTTTGCCGCTCCCTTTGCGTCGAACTCCGCCGTCACTGCGATGGCGGCACTTCACCCTGCAGAATCTGGAAAGCAGGCGTCATCGTCTCCGGCGCTGCCGGCGCCGGTCCCGCGAAAGCATCCTTCGTGGATTTCCATGCCCGCCCGATTTGCGCCGACGCGCGGAACAGATGCCCCGCCGTCAATGGGCCCGCGACCCGATGATGCCCCACCGCCGCCAGGACCATGGACGCGATGCACCCGCATTGCGAGCAATCCGGATTCCCTCCGAACTGGCATGGCGTAATCTTTGTCTTCAGGTCAGCCGAGATGGTCTGCGTCGTCTGCGCGAAGATGCACTCCCGCGGACTCGCTGGCGGAGACAGCATTTCGTGAATCAGGCTCTCGCCCATTTCCAGAATCGGATACTGTGTACGCAGCCGCAGCAGATCCTTCACCACGAACTCCCGCTGCGCCCGCGTAAGAATCTCCGCTCCCGTTGCCCCCGCTTGGGGCGTGAACAGGCTGAACCACACCCGCTCGATCTGCGGCCGCGCGCTCCAGAACCGCAAGAATTCCTCGAGATACCCCGGGCGCCCCGCGATAATCCCTGTGATCGTCGAGTGAATCGTGACCTTCGCCTCGGCTATGTTCTTCAGAATGCGCTCGTACGTCGCCGGCTTGCGCCGCTCATCGTGCTCCGGCTGCAGCCCGTCAATTGACACCACTACATTCAGCAGCTTGAACCGCCCCCACTCTGCCGGGATCACCCGAAACGCGCTCGTCACCACCTGCGTGTAGACGCCGCGCCCATCCAGCTCGCGAAGAATCGTCTCCAGTTCCCTATAGCGCACCAGTGGATCGCCGCCCACCAGCGACACGTGCAGCGGCTTCTCCCGGTCCACGATCGCCACAATCTTCTTCACCAGTTCGTCACCGCGAAAATCCGACAGCTGGCGCAGTTCTGTCTCGCCGCCCAGATGCGCCGCGTCGAACGCATAGCACCCCGGGCAGCGCAGCGGGCATTCCTTCGTGATCTCAATCGACAGTGACGGCCTGCGCCCGGTTAGAATTTTCCCCCACGCCTGCAGAACCTCATTGGTCCTCATCTGCCCTCGCAATTCGTCCTGATTCTGATGGGATGCCGTCCGCACTCCGCGGATTTACTCCTTCGCTCGGAGAGCGGAATACAAGTCCGGGATCGACCCTCGGGAAAATCTGCGGCCCAATCAGGCTGGAGACTCTGGAGAAACGCCTGATTTCGACTTTAGTCTTTAATGACGAGGATAACCCCGAAAAGGTATCAGCGCCGGTTCGGTTCCCGATTGAGTTCTCAGAACGCCCGGCTTTTGCTGGTCCAAACCCTGTTTCTTCGACAAATTCCGACAAAATTATTGCAACGTGTTGAACTCCCTCGCCGTCTGGAGATCTGTACCTGTCAAATGTTCTGGCCTTTCCGCCCAGGGGAACCGCCACCATGGCTGCCATCGCCCAACCCGCCACAAACGAAGCAACCCGCAACCTGGCCATCCCGTGGTATCTGTGGTGCGCGGCTCTGGCCGTCACCTCAGTCTCCATCGGAGGACGATGGGATGTTTCCTGGCATGAGTCCATCGGGCGAGATACCTTCTGGACGCCGGCGCACATGGCGATCTACCTGTGCGGCGTCCTCGCCGGCATCGTTTGTGGCTATCTCATCCTGAACACCACCTTCCGACGGCCTCCGTCCATGGTCGCGAGTTCTGTGCGCGTCCTGGGCTTCTCCGGCCCACTGGGTGCGTTCCTGGCCGCCTGGGGAGGCATAGCCATGCTGACCTCCGCGCCGTTCGATAACTGGTGGCACAATGCCTACGGCCTCGATGTCAAAATCATCAGTCCACCGCACACCCTTCTGATGCTGGGCACCGTCGCCGTCGACATCGGATCGCTCTTTCTGATCCTGGCTGCGATGAACCGCTCCGTCCAGCAGCAAACCCTGTTCCGCCGCTTACAGCGCCTTCTGTTGTATCTCTCCGGGCTGCTGCTGATGGCCGCCATGTTCTTCTGCACGGAATACACGCGCGACGTAATGTTGCACGGAACCCTTCCCTACATCGCTGTCAGCATTTGTGTCCCGGTGTGCTTCGCGGTTGTCTGGATGATCGCCCGCCATCGCTGGGCCCTTACCATCATTACCGCAATCTACACGGCAGCAACGATTGGCTTCATTCTCGTGTTGCCTCTTTTTCCGGCGCAGCCGAAACTGGGACCCGTCTATCAGACGGTCACGCATTTTATCCCGCCTCAGTTTCCGCTCCTGTTGCTCATTCCGGCCGTCCTGCTCGATCTGCTCTGGGCGCGCATCGGGAATCGCGGCAAGCTGCTCGCAGCGCTGGTCAGCGCTCCCGTCTTCGTGCTCAGCCTGGTGGCGGCCGAGTGGCCGTTCGCCGATTTCCTGATGACCAGGGCCGCGCAGAACCGCTTCTTTGCCACCGGCCATTACCCCTACATGGTTCCCTCCTGGAGCCCCAGCGTGCTGCGTCAATTTGTTCATTCGGCTCACGGGCTGGCGCTGGTCCGCGGACTCGGTTTCGCCACAATCTGCGCAGCTATCACCTTATGGCTCGGACTGTCGGTCGGAGCCTGGATGCGAAAGATTCAACGATGAACCGGCGATCGCGCACGATTGTGGCGGCGTTTCTTCTCTGCGCCCTCACCGCATCCGCGCATGTGGGCAGTCCGGATGTCTACGCCGACGGCCAGGCTGGGCCCTACCGGCTCTCCGTCGTGGTGCGGCCTCCTCTCGTCATTCCGGGCGTAGCTGAGATTGAAGTGCGCGCCCAGACTCCCGGCATCGACCGCATCTCCGCAACGCCGGTTCCTATGGTTGGAGAAGCGGCGAAACATCCGCCGATGCCGGATACGATGGCGCGGCCTTCCGCCGATCCACAGTACTTCACCGGCAGTCTCTGGATCATGGCTCCGGGCTCGTGGCAAATCCGTTTCGCCGTAAACGGCGTTCAGGGTCCGGGCACGCTCTCGATTCCTCTGCCTGCGGCAGCTCTGGCGACGCGCAAAATGCAGCCGGCCCTGGGTGCGCTGCTGGCGGTGCTCGGCTTCTTGCTGGTCCTGGGCATGGTCGGAATCGTCGGCGCCGCTGCCCGCGAGGCGCAGCTGCCGCCGGGCCAACCGCGACCCGAAGGGCGGCGCGGATATGTCGCCATGACTGTGACCTTTGCTGTGCTGATTGCGGTCATCCTTCTCGGGAACCGCTGGTGGAAGTCCGACGCCGCCGGTTATTCCATGAACGTCTATAAACCGCTGCAGATGGCGCCCACACTCAAGCCGGGCAACATTCTCGACCTCAGCCTGCGCGACCCAGGCTGGCTCCCCCAACGGCAGCTGGACGACCTCGTTCCCGACCATAACCACCTCATGCACCTGTATCTCATCCGCTGGCCGGCCATGGACATAGTTTTTCATCTGCATCCGGAGCCCGTCGCCACCGGCGATTTTCAGCTCGCCTTACCTTCCATGCCGGCCGGCGATTACCACCTCTATGCCGATGTGGTCCACGCCAACGGGTTTCCGGAAACACTGGAGGCGACCGTCCTTCTGCCCCCCATTTCCGGCCGCCCACTCACCGGCGACGACGCGGAAGGAACCGCCAGCCCCGTGGCGCAAATCCAGCCGGGCTCGCAACCGGCGTCCACCACGCACCGCAACGGCTCGCCGGAACAGCGCTTCAGGCTTCCGGATGGATACACCATGGTCTGGGAAATGCCCGCAACATTGACTCCCCGGACCCCGGAGAGTTTTCGCTTCGATCTCCTGGACCCCGCGGGCCGGCCGCCCTCTGACATGTCTTTATATATGGGCATGCTCGGCCATGCCGCCTTCGTCAAAACAGACGGCGCCGTCTTCGCCCACATCCATCCCACCGGAACCATGGCCATGACCGCCTTCATGATGGCCAATCCGCAGGCTTCCATGAACCCTGCCGCCGGAGCATCCGGCGATATGGCCGATATGCCCGGGATGAGGATGGGCAGCGGCGCTCTGCCCAACTCCGTCAGCTTTCCTTACGGATTCCCCACAGCGGGACGCTATCGCATCTTCGTGCAGATGAAGCATGGCACCACGGTCGAAACCGCCGCTTTCGATGCGGATGTTTGCAGCCCCGCGAAGTAACTGCCTGTGTCTTTCAGGCCAGCGCCCGCGGCACGGCTTCTTCCCAGCGTCCCTGCGCTTTCAGGATCAGTTCCACTACCTCGCGCGCGGCGCCATGTCCGCCCCGTCGGCGGGTCGTGAATTGGCAGACCGCTGCCAGCTCCGGTGCGCCATCGGCGACGCACACCCCCAGGCCGGCCCGCCGCGCCAGAGGAATATCCGGCAGATCGTCGCCCAGATAAGCGACTTCCTCTTCGCTCACCCCGGCCCTCCGCCTGCACTCCTCGAACGCCTCGGTCTTCGTCTTCTGTCCCAGATAGACGAACGTGACCCTCAGCTCTTTCGCACGTTGCGCTACAGCCGGTGACGATCGCCCGGTGATGAAGCCTGTCTGAATCCCCATCGTATGCGCCAGCGACAATCCCTGTCCGTCATGCGCGCTGAACACCTTCATTTCGGAGACAACCGGATCGCCGGAGCCATCCGCGGCCGTCGTTGAAATCAGACACACGCCACCGTCGGTCAGCGTGCCATCCACATCCATCAGAAAAAGCTTGATTTTACGGGCTCGTGCCAGCACTTCGGGAGAAGCAAGCCCAGCATCGGCGTCGGACATGAACCGATTCTAAAGGACAGCCTCTTCTGCCAACCGCCCTTGAGCGAACGGCTTTTTCCCAGACCGCCTTTTGGCCAATCGCTTCTTAGCCCCCATTTGCCACCCGCTGGCTGCCGGCTCAGATATCCAGGTTCTTCACATCCAGGGCATTGTCTTCAATGAACTTCCGCCGCGCCTCCACATCCTCACCCATCAGCGTCGTGAAGATCGTCTCCGTCTCCGCAATGTCCTCGAGCTTCACCTCGAGCAACGTCCGCCGCTCTGGATCCATCGTCGTCTCCCACAGCTGCGACGCCGTCATCTCGCCCAGACCCTTGTACCGCTGCACCTGGTAGTCGCGCCGGCCCTGTTCGATCACATACTCGAACAGCTCCCGCGGCGTCTGCTTCTCCACCGGCTCCAGATTCGCCTTTCCCGTCCGCTTGGGAGCAGGCTTGCCCGCCTCGGCCTCGCCTTTCGTCTGCGCCTCAGCTTCAGCGCCCGTGTCTTCCTCGTCCGGCACGCCCACGCCCTTCTCAACCGCCTTTGCCGCATACTCCACCACAAACGGCGGCTCCAGCAGATCCCGAATCTGCCCATGCTTCGCCATCATCTGCCGATACTCCGGCGTCGACGCCAGCAGCCAGTCAATCCTCCGCTCCGCCCCCTGCGCATCCGTAAAGCACAGCGACCAGGTCTGGTGCTCTTCGTCCTGCACCGGTTTCTGCAGTCCCTTGAACTGATACTTCTTCGCAATCTTCTCCAGTTCCTTGTGCAGACCTTCGAGCTTCGTCCTGCTCTCGAAGTCCACCCGCTTCGTCAGCTCCGCCGCGGCCAGCAGATTCGTCACTTCCTCGTTGCGCAGCCGCGTATTCACCTTGTCGAAGAACCCCAGATACTCATTCAGCTGCGTCATGAATTTCGTCAGCGCCGCGCCTTCCAGCTTCGCCGCGCCCTCGCCGTACCGGATCACCATCCCCTCGGCGGCCCGCTTCACCATCACCCGCACAAAGTCGCGGTCGTCCTTGATGTACTGCTCGAACTTTCCCTTCTTGATCTTGTACAGCGGCGGTTGCGCGATATACACATGGCTCCGCTTAATCAGCTCCTGCATGTGCCGGAAGAAAAACGTCAGCAGCAGCGTCCGGATGTGCGATCCGTCCACGTCCGCGTCCGTCATCAGAATCACTTTCCCGTAGCGCAGCTTCGTCGCGTCGAAGTCGTCCTTCCCGATGCTCGTCCCCAGCGCCGTAATCATGGCGCGGATCTCCTCGTGCCCCAGCATCTTGTCGTAGCGCGCCTTTTCTACGTTCAGAATCTTGCCCTTCAGCGGCAGAATCGCCTGGAACCGCCGGTCGCGCCCCTGCTTCGCTGTTCCGCCGGCGCTCTCGCCCTCTACCAGATACAGCTCGCACCGCTGCGGATCACGCTCCGAGCAGTCAGCCAGTTTCCCCGGCAACCCGCCGCCATCCAGCGCGCCCTTCCGCCGCGTTAGATCCCGCGCCTTCCGCGCCGCTTCCCGCGCCCGCGCCGCCTCAATTGCCTTATTGATAATCTTCTTCGCCACCGGCGGATTCGTCTCCAGATACCCGCCCAGCCGCTCGTTCACCAGCGCCTGCACCGTCCCCGCGATGTCCGAATTCAGCTTGCCCTTCGTCTGCCCTTCAAACTGCGGTTGCGGCAGCTTCACGCTGATCACCGCCACCAGGCCCTCGCGCACATCGTCGCCCGTCAGGTTCTCCTTCACGTCCTTGAACAGGCCCAGCTGCTGCCCGATGTAGTTCACCGTCCTTGTCAGCGCCGTCCTGAACCCCGACAGATGCGTCCCGCCGTCCACCGTATTGATGTTGTTCGCGAAGCAGAACACCGTCTCCGAGTACCCATCGTTGTACTGGAGGGCAATCTCCATATCCACGCCGTCCCGCAGCCCCTCCATCACAATCGGCTTGTCGTGGAGCACGCTCTTCCCGCGGTTCAGATGCCGGATGAACTCCGCAATCCCGCCCGCGTACTTGAACTCCGCCCGCTTCGCCTCGCCCGTCTTCGCATCCATCGTCCGCTCGTCGGTCAGCGTGATCGTCAGCCCCTTGTTCAGGAAGGCCAGCTCCCGCAGCCGTTGCGCCAGCGTGTCGTAGTTGTATTCCGTCGTCGCAAAAATCGTCTTGTCCGGCAGGAAATGGACCTTCGTTCCCCGCCGCTTGCTCGTCCCTGTCTGCTTCAGCTTCGACGTCGGAATCCCCTTCGCGTAGGTCTGCTCGAAGGTGTGGCTCGCCTCGCCCGGCTTTTCCGGCCGCCAGATTTCCACTTCCAGCTCCGCGCTCAGCGCGTTCACCACGCTCACGCCCACCCCGTGCAGCCCGCCGCTTACCTTATACGTCGACGTGTCGAACTTACCCCCCGCGTGCAGCTTGGTCAGCACCACCTGCACCGCCGGCATCTTCTCGCTGTTATCCAGCGTCATCTCGTCGATTGGAATCCCGCGCCCGTCGTCCACCACGGTAATCGAGTTATCGTCGTGGATCGTCACCTCGATCTTCGTCGCGTACCCCGCCAGCGCCTCGTCCACCGAGTTGTCCACCACCTCGTACACCAGATGGTGCAGCCCCATCTCGCCGGTCGATCCGATATACATCGCCGGTCGCAGGCGCACCGCCTCCAGCCCCTCCAGCACCTTGATGTTTTCCCCAGTGTAGGAGCCCCCGTTATTCGCGACTCCGCCTGCGGCCTCGCCATTTCCTGCCGCTGGCACGGGCGTCGGCCCGCTCGCCTTGCTGGCCTTTGCGTCGGTCGGAATCGATTCGTGCGTGGGTGCAACTTCTTTGGTCGCCATGAAACTCCGGTCTGTCTCGGGTGAAAGCTGCCCGCTGTCAATCAACCAGGCTCGCGGTTTTCGTATCAGGGCATGACTTCGATCGTGCGGTACAAAATCCCGGGAAATAATGGGGCTTTAGCCCATGAGGCTCCCCGTTTCGTGTCAGGGCCGAGTATGGTCAGGCCGCTGACCACCCTGTAATCGACGGCTGCCTTTTTTCCCATTTTTCCGCCCGCCTGGAGCAGCAATTTCTCGGTTGATTCGGCCCGAGAAACAGCCTCAAATCGAATGATTTATGGATCACTTCTACACCCTTATTTTACCATGCAAAACCACCCCTCCGCCCGCCCCGGAAACAGTGCAAAACACGTGCAAATTGCGTCTCAAGACGGGGGCCGAAAGCCGCCTCGCGGCGCCCCCGAAAAAATAAATTCAAAATCCTTTGCCCCTTTTCCCGCCCCACCCCGCGTTCTCCAGTGAAGGCGCCAGTCACGGCACATCAAAGGCCCCTTCCCCAGGAGGAATCGCCATGAAATCCAGCATCCGTACCATCGCCCTCGCCGCCCTCGTCTCCATCGCGTCTCTGTCCCCCGCACTGCACGCCCAAACCGCATCGCTCCAGGCCCGTTTCGACGTTCCCTTCTCGTTCGACTGCGGCACGACTCATCTCTCCGCCGGCGTTTACACCCTCACGGTCCCGGAGGGCAATATCCTCGTCCTGCGCAACAGCTCGCAGGCCGTCGTGGCGCTGGTGCAGATGGCGTACGACCCCACGCCCTCCCGCAACACCCTTGCTACCTTCAAAAAGTACGGTGACCGCTATTTCCTCGAGGAAATTACGGCCAGCGGCAAATTCAGCCACGCGTACGTCGCCGAATCGGGCGCCGAGAAGCGCGCGGCCCGCGAGTCCGGAGAAGCCGGTACTCAGATTGCAGTCGCCGCTCTGCCGCCCAACCCCCGGCGCGCCGGCAACTAACCCCAGCTGGCGTTCCTCATCACCACGCGGGAGCTGCCAAACCGGGCAGCCCCCGCGTGGCCATGACAGCTTCCGGCTACCAGTTACGAGCTTCCAGTTGGATTTACCCGGTGCGGGACGACTCCCAGTGCTGAAAACAACTGGCACGCCGCAGTCGCTGGTCGCCAATTGCAGGGGCGGGGCCGCTCCTCAACAGGGCTATACTCCAAACAAGTGATGCGTAGCATATCCCAAGGCCGCGGAGCGCTTATTATCATATGCCGATATGGAAGATGCTTTCGTTGCTGAGGCTCGCGGTCGCGGTGCCATTTGCCTTGGGCGTAACTGCCTTAGCGACGCAATCGCCTGAGCCACCGGCAGATGCGCCAGCCCACGAGAACGCGACCCTGCCGCCCCCCCTCCAGGTACTGGTTCCGCCTTCTTCCGACATGGCTACGTGGTTCGGTTTGCGCAGCATGTCGATGCGCCAGGGCAGCCGGATATCTACTTGTATGATCGGGAGGGGCAGATTGTCCGGGCCCTGAGGGCATGGCCACGGGGTCTAGGGAAACTTCTTATCATGGCGGTCGATGTGGGCTCCGACCAACGTCTGGCATACTCGGGCCAGCTAACAAACGAAGATGGGAGCAGGACCGCTTTCTGCCAGATATTGGATATTGACGGCAGAGTCAAGTCTTGGTTCGATACTGGCAATTACCTGCCAACGAAGATCTCGTTGGCGGCCGACGGCACAATTTGGAGCACCGGCTTCGAATATCCGGGCGGCACGGAAGGCCGAAAAGTCTGGCAGAACTACCAGACCGTGCGCCACTACAGCCCGTCCGGAAAGATCCTGACCCAGTCTATTCCAAACTGGGACAGCTCAGTGGCCTACGTCGTTCTTGGGCACGACCCGCAAGACGGAGGCGGTGTCTTCTTCGCCTATGACGCGCGGAACAGCCCCGCCGGTATCTTTCGAGCGCCAACCTGGGGACAACACGCGGATTACCTGATTTCGCCGGAGGCCCAGGGCGCGGTATTTCTAAGAACCTCCGGGGACGCCGTCACGCTGTATGACAGCCCAAACCACACCATCTACCGATCCACGCCCACCGGCCATGATCTGAAAGAATGGCGCATGGACCGCAGCGCGCCGCGCACGGGCCTCGATGGCTTTGCAGTTTTGTCGGACGGCCGGACCTATGTCAGTTGGTTCGCACGCGATACCAGGACGGCGAGCAGTGGCGTCGCTGAACTCACGCTAGGCCCCGACATGGTAGCCACCTGGAAGACAGTGCTCGAAGCCGACTCGGCGCTTCCCGCCGTTCCTGAACGGTTTCGCATCATCGGCTCTGACGGAAACACGCTGGTCTGCGAGGAGGAACCCGACCATGGCGCACGGGCTGAGGCCAACCCCCACGGGGAGGAGATGCCCCACGAAGTGGCTGCACGTGACACATGGCCCCACCGCGTACCGCGCACAGAACCTTTCATGCGCTGAGAAGTCGTTTGGCTGGACCGAGATCGCGAGGGACCTATGATGACTAAGATACTGACGACGGCGTCGTTTCCGGACCGACGTACCCGGATAAAAATAAGGATCGTCGAAGGCTTCGTAGCCTCCGCCCATTAGCGCTTCCGGTACTCGGCGAACGCCCGGAGGATCACGGCTCGCCGTTCCTCAGAATTCAGCGATTCCGTCTCTTTCAGCCGCTTCTCGCCCTCGGGCGTCAGCTTCAGCCCCTCAACTGCCGAAATCGCCGCGAACTTTTCCCGGCCAAGCACAAAGGGGCGCGAAACGATCTCGCGATTCTTCGGAAGATTGCTCATAGGTTCAATTATATCGTCCGAAAAACCCCAGGAAGGCGCAGCAAACAACCCGAAGTCCCACTCCCTGCTCCCTGCTCCACCCCCCGTGACATCCGTCACATCCTCTCCAGCCCGCCTGCGGCAACCTGTCTCCAGGCAGTTCACCCCTCCCCCGGAGCAGCTCCCATGGATGTCAGCACCCTGATCCCTACCCTCGTCGAAGTCGAGCAAGTCCTCGCCCTGCGCGGCGAGTGCGCCCTCCTCGGCATGATCCTCACAGCCCAGGAAGGGGTCCGCCAGCTCCAGTGCGAGAACGAGGAACTCGCCCTCCAGAACGCAACCCTGCGCCGCAGTCTCGAATCGGCTCGCCGCTTCGCCCACCTCGCGCACTCGTACGTCTCCTCCACCGAGGCCGCCGACCGATTCCGTGAAGAATTCCTCTCCTCCGAACCCGGCGACGAAGAGAACCCGCGCGTCTGGCGCACCACGCACATCTTCACCACCTGACCCAACTCGCTCCCCAGGGCGCTCAACTCGCCGGTCCCGGCCCTCCCTTCCGCGCTCCTCACCCGGAATGTGGGGTATGCTGGGTCGCGTTCGTGCTGAGGAGGGAAGCATGCAGCGATTCGGACGAGCGGTCGCAGCGGCGGCGTTGGCGTTTGCACTGAGCCAGGGTTTCGCGCAAACCAGTCCAGTGGTCCAGCAGGGCGATTACGTCACGCATGATTTTCATTTCCGATCGGGCGAATCGCTGCCGGAGATGCGGCTGCATTATCGGACGTTAGGCGCGCCGCATCGCAACGCACAAGGTCACGTGGACAACGCCGTGATGATCCTGCACGGGACAACCGGATCGGGCGCACAGTTTCTGGCGCCGTATTTTGCCGGCGTGCTGTTTGGGCCAGGGCAGCTGCTGGATGCGACGAAGTATTACATCGTTCTGCCCGATGGAATCGGCCATGGCGGTTCGTCGAAGCCGAGCGACGGCATGCGCGCGCATTTTCCCCAATACGACTACGACGACATGGTGGCCGCGCAACACCTGCTGCTGACTGAGGGGCTGCACGTCGATCATCTGCGGCTGATCATGGGCACTTCGATGGGCTGCATGCACTCGTGGGTGTGGGGTGAAACCTGGCCGGACTTCAGCGACGCCCTGATGCCCCTGGCTTGCCTGCCCGTGCAAATTGCGGGGCGCAACCGCATGATGCGCAAGATGGCCATGGACGCCATCACCGGCGATCCGGCGTGGAACCACGGCGACTACACGACACAACCACCAGGGCTGCGAACTTCGATGGAGATGCTGCTCATCATGGGTTCGAGCCCTCTGCAGATGCAGGAGCACGAGCCGACGCGCGACGAGGCCGATGCGTATCTCGCGAATTTTCTGAAGACGCACCTCGCAACGGCGGATGCGAACGACTTCCTCTACGCGTTCAATGCGTCGCGCAACTACGATCCCTCGGCGAAGCTGGAGACGATCACAGTGCCGGTGATGGCGATCAATTCGGCGGACGACTTTATCAATCCACCCGAACTGGACATCATGCC